>RFJF01000277.1 GCA_003695455.1 Chloroflexota bacterium | reverse complement strand
GGGTACGGGTGGGCCGAACTGCCACGGTGGGCACCGGGGTGGGGGTGTGCGTGGGCGGGAGAACCGTGGGAGAAAGCTGGCGGGTGGGGCGGGCCAGACTCACAGGCCGTCCGGAGCCTGCGTCAAGCTGGCAGGCCGAAAGAAGAATCAACACAAGCAAAACTGCACCGGCACGTTGCAACATAGGCAAATATTATGCCACGCTCGCCGCCACGGGCAAATGACTCCCTGCGTTCCAATATCAATCTTAAATTTTTTGGCACAATCAAACAGTTAATGATATAGTGTACCTATATTCAAAAGGCACCGCGTATGACAACAGACCTGACCGGACAAACACTGGGTAATTATCGACTGGATGAAGTCATTGGCGAAGGTGGAATGGCCACGGTGTACAAGGCGTTTCAGCTCAGTCTGAAACGCTGGGTTGCGGTAAAAGTACTGCACTACCAGGAACTAACCTCGGTCATCCGCTTTCAGCGCGAGGCAAAAGCCATTGCCGCGCTGCGCCACCGCAATATTCTCAATATTTACGAATACGGCGGCGAGGCTGACGGACTGCCCTACATTGCCATGGAGTACATCGAGGGCGGTACACTGGAGGACCGGCTGAACGGCCAACCAATGGACTGGAAGCGGGTGGTTGAACTGGCCATCCCCATTGCCAAAGCGCTGCATTACGCTCACCAGCGCGGCATTATCCACCGTGATGTCAAACCGTCCAACATTTTGATGCCGCAGGAAGATTGGCCGGTGCTGGGCGACTTTGGGCTGGTCAAATATGCCACAGAAGACCAGGGGCTAACCCGGTCGGGAATATTTATGGGAACGCCCAACTACATTTCGCCGGAGCAGGCTCGCGGCAAACCCACGGATTTCAAGGTAGATATGTACGCGCTGGGGATTATCATGTTCGAGATGACCACCGGCGTCGTGCCGTTTGACCATGAAAATCCCAACAAAGTTTTGCTGGCCCACGTGATGGACCCGCCGCCCCGGCCTCGGGACCTGAATCCCGATTGCCCGCCCGCGCTCGAAGCGGTTATTCTCAAAGCGCTGGCCAAAGTGCCGGAAGACCGCTACGCGAATATGGAAGAGTTGGCCGAAGCCCTGCGGGCCGTTTACGATGCCCCCATTCCTACCGTAGCCAGAGAACATCTGTCGGCGCCAACAGACCACGTTACGCCCAAACCGGCATCCGGAATTACCAGTTTCTTTAAACGACTGTTTGGCCGCAAACAATCAGGCAAAACCGACCCTCCAACCGGACATACCGCGCTGGCACATCAGATAGAGCCCCTGACTGATGACGACGACAGCACCATTCAACTCAACCTGGGCAGCCGTGCGTCTCAAAACAAACCCCGGCTGGTGCTGCTACACGATGACACCACCATTGAACTACCCAACAAAGCCAGTCTGATTGTGGGCCGCACCCACGGCAACAGCACCGCCGATATTGACCTTGAACCCCACAATGCCAGCAAACTGGGCGTGTCTCGGCGGCACGCCCGCCTGTTCAGGCGGGGAGAGCGCTGGCTGCTGGAAGACCTGAACAGCCTGAACGGTACATTTGTAAACGAGACCGAAATAAAAAATGGCCGCCCCGTGACCCTCAATGATGGCGACCAAATCCGGCTGAGCCGGATGAAATTATTGTTTCTCACATCGTAGCCGCAAAGCCCCCCGGCTACTCAAATTGTTCTCCGTTGATGCCAATCCGCCATTTGTACGCTTTGAACGTCCACGTTTTTGTGCCGCTGGCTGCCAATTGCCCGTTGGATGCGTAGCGCACATTGTAAGTATACGTTCCCGGTGCGTGCTCAATGGCCTTTGAATCATGGGCCGGCACCACCCACGTTTCCCCCTCAATGTCAACCACCAAATCCTGATCTAGATCGTTAAAAATTGCCAGCAGGGCCTCGCCCCGTGGCGTGGCTGTGGGCAGCGGCGTGGGCAGGGTAACCAGTTGCGGCTCCGGCGTTGCCGGCGGATTCCAGACCACGCGGTTGTTCCGGGCCACCTCAACTACCACGCTGTTGTCTGTAATCTCCAAATTGGTGATGTCAACCGGCGCTCTTTGCAGCGCTCCGGCAATTCCCCGGTTAATCCCGTCGGACAGGGTTTGGGTAATCCAGTAAAATGGAATACCGTTGATTTCTGAAATGGTGACCACAGGCTGCTGCTGCTCAAAGCGCAATTCAACCGGAATATTGATGGCCGCAATGTTAGCCAGATTGGCCCGCACCTCTACCTGCCCGGCAGATTGGGGGTCAATGTAAACATCTTCCAGATACGCCCGTGATAACCGCCGCGCATTCTCAGTCAGATACCCTTCGGTGAACTCATTGGGCGAATC
>RFJF01000276.1 GCA_003695455.1 Chloroflexota bacterium | reverse complement strand
CCAGATTGAAATGGGGCGCGCTTACTCAAAAGACAAGGGGTATAATGTCGTTGCCGAATTGAAAGAAGATGACAAGGGTGCAAGCGGTGCAGAAATAAATCTTCCGGAACTTAACAAAGCCCGTGAAATGGCCCAGGCCGGGCGGTATGATGTATTGATAGTGAGAGAACTTGACCGGCTGAGTCGTAACCTCGCCAAACAGCTTATCGTAGAAGAAGCCTTGAATCAATCTGGCGTCCGTGTTGAATACGTCTTGGCCGAATATGACGATACGCCGGAAGGCCGGTTAAATAAGCATATCAGAGCCACAATTGCCGAATATGAACGCGAAAAAATTAAAGAAAGGCTGGTCAGAGGCCGGATGAATGCGGCAAAGGCCGGGAAAATCCCATCAGGTAAACCGCCTTATGGCTACAGAGTTAAGGACAGACAGCTTGTTATCTATGAACCGGAAGCGAAAATCGTGCGTCAGATTTTCGATTGGTATATAAACCACAATATGTCTGCAAGCAAAATTGCAGACAAGCTCGATGAGCTTAATGTACCTACCCCTAACTCTGCCAGAAAAAATACTGTTGGCTGGCTTAAGTCTTCTGTAGGCCGGATGTTGGGCAATGAAACTTACACAGGAACATGGTACTACGGCAAACGAAGGCGGGGCGGAAGTTTAAACGAAAAGTCGCACTGGGTTGCTGTTGAAGTACCCGGCATTGTTTCCAAAGAAACCTTTGACAGAGCCCAACGGCAAAAGGCCGAATATAGACAAAAAGCCAGCCGTAATAGAAAGAACAAATATTTACTCAGTGGATATATAAGGTGTGCATGTTGTGACTATGCTTTCTCTGGTCGAATGATGAATAAGAATCTGGCATACTATACCGCCAATAATGGCAAGGACTACAGAAACCATTGCAATTTGCCCTATTTTCGGGCTGATATTCTTGATAACCAGGTTTGGAATTGGCTTGTTTCAATCTTGACAGATGAGGAACAACTTGAGCAAGGTTTTGCCAATTACAAGGCGGCGGTGGCAAAAAAGGACACCCCTATTCGTCGTGAATTGAAAATTACAACTGACCTGATTAACAAAAAAGAAAAAGAACTGGATTCTAAAATAGCAAAGATGGATGCCTTAAAATCAAAGCGTGCGTTGGTAAAAGCGAGCCGTGAAGTTGCTCAGGTTGAAGAACAACTTGATAAACTGGAAGCGCAACACGCCGTACTGATTAAGCAACTTGAATCAGGAACACTTACACAAGAGCAAATCAAAAGCATTAGGGAATTTGTTGAAAGTACCAGAGGGGATATAGAAACAGTAGGTGATGATTTTGCCTCAAGGCGTGAAATTGTCAGAATGTTAAATGTGCAAGTCAGAGTGGCAGTTGAAGATGGCAAGAAAATGGCTCATGTAACCTGCCATTTGGGGAGTAGCCTTGTTAATTGTGACACATATCATATTCTTGGAAATGCCGCCAAAATATTGGGGTCTTGCCCATCGCTAAAGAGCACATTGACAGCAACATAGAATCGTGCTACTGTTGCCCCAGCGTGAGTTTGTGGCGTTGGATTAACAATGAATCCCACCCCGGCTCGCTTGCAATGCGGCAAACATTGCAGTGCTTCACACATTGCCCACCGTAATAAAATTTCAGGAGGATATCCAATGACGGATAAAGTATTTGACGGTAAAGTTGCAGTTGTCACCGGTGCGGCCAGCGGTATTGGTCTGGCTTGCGCCGAACGTTTTGCCGCCGATGGCGCGCAGGTTGTAATCAGCGACGTGAACGCCGAGCGCGGCATGGCCGCCGCCGAACGATTGCAGGCCCTCTTTGTTCACGGCGATTTAAGCCTGCGCGCCGATTGCAAGGCGCTCATCAACCGCACCATCGAGGAGTTTGGCACGGTTCACATTCTGGTGAACAACGCCGGCTTCCAGCACATTGACCCCGTTGAGGATTTTCCGGAAGATACGTGGGACAAAATGATTGCCCTGATGCTGACCGCGCCGTTTTTGCTCACCCGCTACGCCTGGCCGGCCATGAAGGCCCAAAAATGGGGCCGGATTGTCAACATTGGCTCTGTGCATTCGCTGCGGGCATCGCCGTTTAAAGCGGCCTACATTTCGGCCAAACACGGTATGCTGGGGCTAACCCGCACCACCGCGTTGGAGGGCGGCCCGCACAACATCACCGTAAATCTGATTGCCCCCTCGTACGTGCGTACCCCGCTGGTTGAAAACCAGATTGCGGCCCAGGCCCGCACACGCGGCATTTCTGAGGATGAAGTAGTGGAAAAGGTGATGCTCAAGCCGCTGGCCGTGAAAAAACTGGTGGAACCATCCGAGGTTGCCAGCCTGGCTGCCTACCTGTGCCGCCCGGAGGCTTCAGTCATGAGCGGCACGCCGGTGGTCATTGACGGCGCATGGACGGCCGGGTAGCCGGCCTCCGGCGCTACACCAGCGCCAGCACCAGCGTCAGCGTGACCACACTGGCCAGTGTGGAAAACAGCACCGTGGTGGTTAAAAAATCGGGCAGAAGATTATATTCCATGCCAATGATGGCCGTGAGCGTGGCGGCAGGCATAGCCGCCTGAAAAATGCCCGCCCCGCGCTCAATGCCGGTCATTCCAAAGGGAACGGCCACCAGCAACGCCAGCAGCGGCCCCGCCAGCAGCCGGATGCCGCTGGCAACCATTACATTGCTGCTGAATTTGATGGATTTGATGTAGGCCAGGTGAATGCCCATCGAGAGCAGCATTGAGGGGACCATAGCCCCGGCCAGCAAGCCGGTGGCGCGCATCAAAAACAGCGGCGGTTCGATGTTAAGCCAGTTCACCAGCAGCGAGGGAACCAGCGCCAGCAGGGCCGGGGTTTTGAACACTGCCAGCGCCGCGCCCGTGCCGCCGCCGTGGTCCCAGTTGGCGGCAGCCACGCACACAATAAAGCCGATGGTCATCATTGCCAGAAAATAGACCGTGGCTACCAGAACCGCTTCGTCGCCCAGCCGGAAGGTGATGATGGGCAGGCCAAAGTTGCCCACATTGGGAAACGCCGCCACCATCACAAACGCGGCCACCATTTTGGCCGGGCGGCGCAGCGCCTTGCCCACCCCAAACGCCAGCCCCGAAATGGCAAGCTGGACCACCAAAATGTAGAGAATCATCTGCGTTGCCAGCGCGGTCGGTACTTCGGCTACGCTGATAACGTTGAACACAAATGCCGGAATAAGAATGTAGTAGGGCAGCCGGGAGAGGGTTCGCCCATCCAGCCCCAGCCGGGGGCCGGCCAGATACCCCACCGCCACCGGCGCAAAAACCGGCGTAATTACGTTGATGAAAATTTGCGCAAGTTCCAGGAACATGGTGGGTACCTGTGGCAGAAGTTTGGGGTTGGCGGGCAGGGGTAAACCACAACGCAGTATTGGCGAGCTGGTTGGTTGCTGCCGCAAACATCGCCGGGATGAGTTGGTTGACCACGCGACTCAGACCCGGTTGATACCCGGAGTAGCTTATCACCGTTGGCGAAATTTCGCCAATTACCCCTTCCTTCGCTAAATCAGCCAGGTGGCCCAACGGCAGCAGCACCTGCGGGCCGGTGTTGGCCGCAATGTGGTTGTATTGATTGCAGGCCGCTTTGTTGGTTCTGCCGGATACCAGCGGAAAACGTAAAGCGTAAAACGTAATAATTTTGGTCTGAATTGCACGTTACGTTTCACGCTTTAACCGGGTACACAAGCCGGTGAATTTGTAAAGCTGAAAATCAGCCAAAACAAACTACGTCCCTCTTTTTACCGGATGGCTTGCAGGGCCGCCACAATATCGGCGGGTTCGGCGCGGCGGGTGTAGTTGGGGTCCACAAACCGGTACACCACCTGACCGGCGGGGTTGACCACGTAGGTGGCCGGCACCGGAATTTCCCAGGTGTCGTCGCCGTTTTGCCCCGGAATGTCAAACCCCACTTTTTGGAACATGGGCCGCACATCGCTGCCCACGGAGAAGACCAGCCCAAATTGGCGAGCTACATGGTTGCCAACATCGCTGAGCACCTCAAAGGTAAGGCCGTGTTTTTCTACCGATGACAGGGAAGAATCGGGTTGGTTGGGCGATATGGCAACCAACTGCCCGCCGGCGGCGCGAATATCCGGCAGGGCCTGCTGCAGGGTACGGAGTTCCAGATTGCAGTAGGGGCACCACGCCCCGCGATAAAAGCTGATGACCAGCGGCCCGGCTTTCAACAAATCATCCGCTGACACGGTTTGTCCCACGGCGTTGCCCAGCGCAAACGGCGGGATTTTATCACCTACCTGCAAACTTTGCGCTTCAAGCCCGGCGC
The DNA here is from genome assembly GCA_003695455.1 of Chloroflexota bacterium. Taxonomy (GTDB): domain Bacteria; phylum Chloroflexota; class Anaerolineae; order 4572-78; family J111; genus J095. The sequence continues at coordinate 4,356 of RFJF01000276.1, read as the reverse complement.
CCAGCCAGCGTTCCATCTCGGCAGCCAGCAATTGCGAGGCCGCCGCAGGCCGTTTGGCGGCTCGTTCTTCTCTCATTTTGGTCAATTCTGCATTTAACGACATAGTTGCCTCCTTGTGAAAACAGGAAATAGAGCGCGGGAGTTAGGAATTTGGGGTGAGTCTCAGGCGTGTCACACTGAGCGACAACGCCGTCGGTTTTAGCGGCAAAACACGCGGATTACGCGTGCTGCATTACTTTTTGTGGTTGTAAAACCGGGAAACATCCGCCAGCGTTACCGGTGCGGTCAAATCAACGGTCATTGGCACCACGGAGACGTGCCGGTCTACTGAAAAAATCTTGACATCCGAGTCCGGTTCCAGCGAATCACGCTGCACGTTGACGTGGTAGGCCAGTTTGGACTCACCCTTGAGCACCTTTTCAAAATTGCCGGGGGGGGTCTCGTAGTAGCGCTGGCGCGAGACGCGCCCAAATTGCCACGGCGTTTCCACCGTAGCCGAGGCGGGCACATCAATTTTTAGCAGGTCCACGTTGGCCGGCAGGCCATTCTGCAGGACTTTTTGGGCAAACTGGCGGGTAAAGTGGGCCGCCACGCTAAAATCCACCACATCGCTGTTGCTGAAATGATGCTCGTGCGGGGTTTGCAGGCTGACCGCCAGCGCGGGGATGCCGTAGCAGCCCGCCTCGATAGCCGCGCCGACGGTGCCGGAGATAGTTACCCCGGAGCCAACGTTTTCGCCGTAGTTGATACCGCTGATGACCAGATCAACCGGGCGCCGGGCCAGGTAGAGCACCCCCACCGTTACAGACTGGGCCGGCGACATATTGCCGGTGTGGGCCGGGTGGGTGCTGCCGTTGAGGGCCACCGTTGTTTGTTCTAACGGCTGGTTGTTGTTAAAGGGGTAACTGCGGCTGGCGCCGGTTTGCTGCTTGTTGGGGGCCACAATCAGCAAATCGCCCAGGTCTGCCACGGCGCGGGCAGCCGCACGGAGGCCGGGCGATTGGATGCCGTCGTCATTGGTGATGAGAATGAGGGGTCGTTTTTGCATAATTATAACTCCATATTTAAAAACAGGATTCAGGGGCCGGGAGTCAGGAATTAGGGGGTGGGGCTCAGGCATATCACCCTGCGCACAGCAAAGGGTCTCCCAACCGGTGAAACACGCTTCTGGAAATGAGAAATAGAAAATCAGAAATGAGAATATTGCCGCCTGCAAGATTGCACCTTCTGATTTCCGGGTTCTAATTTCTTGCGGATAGATTTTCTTGCCCAAAAAACAAGAATTTGGTTAGTGAGGCACTATTATAACACCGATTGCCAAATTTTACTCTTTGCAGAATCAACTTGAGGATGGTAAACTTATTGCCACCAAAACCGGAACATCAACAGGATGGTTTGAATGGCCTCACAGGCGCTTTACCGCAAGTGGCGTTCGCAAACATTTGACGAAATCATTGGGCAGCAGCACGTAACCCAAACACTGCTCAACGCGCTCCGGCTGGACCGGGTGGCGCACGCCTACCTGTTTGCCGGGCCGCGCGGCACCGGCAAAACCAGCACGGCCCGCCTGCTGGCCAAAGCGGTCAACTGCCAGGCCGCCGATGTTGAATCCCGGCCCTGCAACAACTGCGAAATTTGCGCCGCCGTGACCGAAGGCCGGTTGATGGATTTGATTGAAATTGACGCGGCCTCAAATACCGGTGTGGATGATATCAGGGATTTGCGAGAAAAGGTCGGCTTCCGCCCGGCGCAGGCGCGAATCAAATTCTATATTATTGATGAAGTCCATATGCTGTCAAATTCGGCGTTTAACGCCCTGCTGAAAACGCTGGAAGAGCCGCCGCCGCACGTGATTTTTGTGCTGGCTACCACCGAGCCGGAACGCATTCCGGCCACCATCACCTCGCGCTGCCAGCGTTTTGATTTCAAACGCATCAAACTGGAGGATGTGGTGGGGCGGCTGGCCTTCATTGTAGAGCAGGAAGGGTTCAAGGCCGAACCGGCGGCGCTGGAATACATTGCCCGGCAGGGCGGCGGTTCTATGCGCGATGCCATCAGCCTGCTGGACCAGATGGTGGCCTACGGCGGTGAGGCGATTTCGCTGGAGTTGGTGCAAACCGTGCTGGGCGCGGTCGCGTCAAAATCGGTGACAGAGCTGGCAGACGCGCTGATTGCCCGCGATTCCGCCGCCGGACTGGACGTAATCAACCGGGTGGTGAATGACGGGGTAGACCCGCGCCACTTTGCCCGTGAAATTGTAGAATATTTGCGGTATGTTCTGCTGGTCAAACTTTCGCAGAATACAGACATGCTCAACCTGCCGGAAGATACGCTGGTTACCATGCGCGCCCAGGCCGATGCGCTGGACACGGGGCTGCTGGTGCAGGCCACCACCCGTTTCAACGAGGCGCTGGTGGATATTAAATCAGGTATGCTGGCTATTCCGCAACTTCCGCTGGAACTGGCGTTTGTGGAATCAGTGACGGCGCCTGCGCCGGCTGTTTTGGCAGCGCCGGCCCCGGTCGTTGCATCGGTAGGTATGCCGCAGGCGCCGCACCTGCCGGCGGCTCGGGCAAAATCTGTGCCGGCTGCTACGCCGCCTTCAGCGCCGGCCCCACCGCAAATGACAAATACTTCGGCCGGGCCGGTATCGGTTGATGCGGTGCGGGCCTCGTTTGGGCGGGCCATTGACGATTTGGAGGCGGGCCGCACCAAAGACGGACGCAAAGGCACCATGATTGCCAATGCACTGCGGTACGATACCCGTCTGCTGAAAGTTGAACAAGACACAATTTATTTTGTTACCTCAAAATTGATGAAAGACAAATTTGAAAAACCACAGCCGCAGGCAACCCTTGATGATGTGTTCAGCCGGGCGCTGGGGCAGCCGGTCCGGCTTAAATTTTTACTTGAAAGCGATGCGGTTGCTATTGGCGGCCCAACTACAGCAGACGCGGATGCCGGTCTTGAAGAAAATACCCAGGCGCTGCTAAAAGTAGCCACCGAAGAACTGGGCGGCGTGGTTAAAAACGGCGAATAAACAGGAGATAAAAATGGCAAAACGCAAGGGCAAAGGCAAAGGATTTTCACTGGGCGGTGGCGGCGGCCTGGGGCTTCCGGGTGGAATGAAAGGCGGACTGGCCGGCCAGCTTCAGGCCATGCAGCAGCAAATGGCTGAAACGCAGGAAGCGCTGGGCAGTGAAACGGTTGAAGTTTCTGCCGGCGGCGGGGCCATCACTGTGGTGATTACCGGCCACCAGGAATTTAAGTCTATCACCATTGACCCGGATGTGGTTGACCCGGAAGATGTGGAAATGCTGCAAGATTTAGTGCTTTCGGCGGTAAACCAGGCCGTCAAAGCCTCTCAGGATATGGCAACGGAGCGGATGGAAGCGATTACCGGCGGGCTGAATATTCCGGGATTATCGGGGTTGCTTTAAATGCAGGTCACACCCGTTCCCGTTACCAAATTAATTGACGAATTCTCCCGGCTGCCCGGCATTGGCCCCAAAACAGCATCGCGGTTGACCTTTTATTTGCTGCGCAACCCGGCCGAACGGGCACAATCGCTGGCGGAAGCATTGCATGAACTGCATCAGAAAGTGGTGTTCTGCTCGCAATGTTTTAACATTTCAGAGAGCGACCCTTGCCCGGTCTGCGCTGACGAACATCGGGACCGGTCGGTGATTTGCGTGGTTGAGGAACCGCTGGACGTGCTGGCCATTGAGCGCACGCGCGATTATCATGGTTTGTACCATGTGTTGCACGGCGCCATTGCCCCCACCGAAGGCATTGGCCCGGAAGATTTGAAAATTGGCGAACTTTCGGCGCGGGTGCAATCCAGCCCGGAGCCGGTGAAAGAAATAATTGTGGCTACCAACCCTAACCTGGAAGGCGAAGCCACAGCCATGTACATAGCCCGACAATTTGAGGGCGCTGCTGTAAAACTCACCCGTTTGGCGCGGGGTTTGCCGATGGGCGGCGACCTGGAATACGCCGATGAAATTACTCTCAGCCGGGCCTTGAGCGGTCGCAGCGAGATATAAAACCCCAACCTTAAAAAACCTGAAAAACAGAAAATTGGGGCTTGACAAAGCCCAAAAAACATAGTAAAATTCCCGGTGCTGCCCCAAAAATGGGCGGCAAAATTCCGCAAAAAACAGACGTTAGTATACTGCGTGTGCGGTGGACTGAACCCAACAAAAGCATGGGCAGCACCCTCAAGTGGTAGAAAATTTGTTTGGCGCGGCAACTCGTTTACCCGGCAGGTTAAGCAGTTGGTGAAAAAAAAGAGAAGAGAACCGGTGCCTTGAGAGGTGTCGGTTTTTGTTTGGGGCGGCGTTGAGGATGTTTGGT
>RFJF01000275.1 GCA_003695455.1 Chloroflexota bacterium | reverse complement strand
GGACGATAACCCATGACCCAAAAACTGTTTGCCATGCTGTCTGTGCTGATACTGCTGGCTTCGGCGGCGGGCGGCGCGCAGGCGTCTGCCCCGGAAGACGGCGACATCAATTTTAGCGATTATATGCCGGAACTGACCGATTTTACCCTGCCCAACGGCCTGCGCGTGATTCTGGCCCAAGACCACTCCGCGCCGGTGGTGGCGGTGGATGTCTGGTACCACGTCGGCGGGGCCAACGACCCCGAAGACCGCTCCGGTTTTGCCCACCTGTTTGAACATATGATGTTTGAAGGCTCCGAGCACGTGGGCAACGATGAGTTCCACGCCCTGCTGGAGGAGATTGGTGCCAACAACAACGCCTACACCGCCAGCGACAACACCGCCTACTGGGCCGTGGCTCCGGCCAACGAACTGCCCCGCGTGCTGTGGCTGGAAAGCGACCGCATGGCCTCGCTCAACGTCAGCCAGGAGGCGTTTGACACCCAGCGGGACGTGGTCATTGAAGAGTACAATCAGCGCGTGGCCAACGCGCCCTACGGCGTCAGTAACCGCCGCCTCTTCACCCTGCCCATGCAGGGCTACCCGCCCTACGCCCGCCCCGTCATCGGCAGTGTAGAGGATTTGGAGGCCGCATCGCTGGCGGAAGTGCGCGATTTTCACGATACCTACTACCGGCCCAACAACGCCACGCTGGTCATTGTGGGTGACATTGACGTGGAGCAGACCACCACGCTGGTACAAGCCTATTTTGGCGACATCCCCGGCGGCGAGCCGCTGGTGCCCATCACCCAAACCTGGCCCCTGCCGGACGAGTTCCCCGTGTTGCGCACCGATGACGTCACCGGCTGCAGCATTGGGTACGAGGAAACGCGGGTTGACCCGCTGGTGGAACTGCCCCGCTACGGCGCGACCGTGGTTGGCCCGCCGCGCGGCGCGCCCGATTTTTACGCGGTTGAACTGCTCACCGACATTCTCTCCGGCGGTGACAGCAGCCGCATGGAGCAGAACATTGTCCGTCAGGGCAAAGCCGCCGCTGCCTTTACCGGTTTTGCCGATAATCTGGGCGGCAGCCTGATTTATACCATCGGCTACCCCAACAGCGGCGACAGCCCGGAAGACGCGCAGGCGCTCATCCGGGCGGAATTCGACAAAATCATTGAGGATGGCGTGACCGAAGAAGAACTGGACCGGGTGAAGAAGCAGAAGCTCGTTGGGGCCATCACCTCTTTCCGCGAAAGCACCCGCAGTACCGCCGAATGGATTCAGGATGCGGTGCTGGCCTTTGGCGACCCCACCGCTATGCTCGATGAAATGGCGCGCTACCAGGCCGTGACCACGGACGACATCCAGCGTGTGGCGCAGGAGTACCTGTGCAACCGCCCCGCCAGCACGCTAATCACCCTGCCGGAAGGCGAAGAAGTGCTGGCCGATGACCCCGGCTTGCTGGTCGAACCCCAAAAATTGACCCCCGTCGAAAAGCCCGCGTCCAATCTGCTCGATGCGGAACCCACCACCGAGGCGCTGGCGGCCCTGCCGGAGGGCGTCATCAACCGCACCGGCGTTCCCGCCCCGCTGCCCGTGGCCGAAACCAGTTTTCCGCCGTTTGAAACCTTCACCCTGGAAAACGGGTTGGAGGTCATCTTTGTGGAACAGCACGAACTGCCGCAGGTGAATGCCCAGTTGTACGTGCGCGGCTCCAATGCCGCCGCCCCCGCCGAGCAACAGGGCGTGGCCGATTTTGTGGCCGAACTGCTGACGAAAGGCACCGAAACCCGCACCGCCGCCGACATTGCCGGCCAAATTGAGGCGGTTGGCGGCTCGGTGGGCAGCAACGCCGCGCTGGAGTGGATCAGTCTCTCGGTGGACGCGCTCCGCACCGACGCCGACCTGGCCTTTGATTTGCTCGGCGATATGGCCCGCAATCCCACTTTTCCGGACAACGAGCTGGAGGTCATCCGCGAGCAGACGCTGACATTTCTGGAGCAGGATGCCGTCAGCCCGGACACGCTGGCCAATCACCAGTTTGGCCGCATTGCTTACGGCGGGCATCCCTACGGATTTTACGCCACGCCGGAGACGGTCAAAAACCTCACCCGCGATGACGTGGTTGATTTTTACACCCGGCTTTTCAAACCCAACAACGCCTTGCTGGTGGTGGTGGGCGATATGACGCTCGATGAGGCGCAGGCGCAGGTGGAGCGCGTGTTTGCCGATTGGGAGCCGGGCGACGTGCCGGACGTGCTGGATTATCCCGCCGCCAACGTGGGCGATACATCTGTGATTTACCTGATTGACCGCCCCGATTCCGAGCAGGCCACCATTCAGGTGGGCAACCGGGCCATCAACGCCCGCACCCCGGAACGGTACGCCCTGTCGGTGGTCAATTCGGTGCTGGGTGGCGGCGCGTCGTCGCGGCTGTTCAGCAATCTGCGCGAGGACAAGGGTTACACGTACGGCGTCTACAGCCGCTTTGGCCGCCCCAACGATACCAGCACCTTCCGCGTGCTGACCGACGTGGGCCAGAATCACGCCGGCGACGCCATCACCGAAATTTTGTACGAGCTGAACAAAATCCGCACCCGGTTTGTTACGGCTGAGGAACTGGCCGACGCCAAAGGGCTGCTCATCGGCAACTTTGCCCTCTCCATTGAAGACCCCGCCGATTTTGCCCGCCAGCTCAGTACGCGCCGCCTGACTGGCGTGCCCATTGATGAATTGAACAGCTATTTACAGAAATTGGAGGATGTCTCGGCGGCCGAGGCGCGCCGCGCGGCCCGTAAATACATTGATGCCAAATCGCCCATCATTGTGGTGGTGGGCAACGCCGAGGTCATCCGTCCCCAGCTTGAGGAATTGGGCCAGGTGGTGCAGGTAGACGCCGATGGCAACCCGGTGGAATCTGAGTAGAGACGCCGTAATCAGGCATCGCAGAGATTTCTCGTGTCTGTCGGCACTCGAAATGACACACCATCACTTACAACCAGGCTGCTGCCTGCAAATTTACTGGCTTGTGTGCACCCGGTTAAAACGTAAAACGTAATGTATGATTCAGGCCGAAAACTTTACGTTTTACGCTTTACGTTTTCCGAAGATAGCTGGCAAAACCAACAAATTTGTAAAGTTAATGGTGCTGGCTAATGAACCACGCCGAAATTAGAAATCAGCAGCCCTGCCCCACCGGTTCAGGATAAACCGCGCAATCTGCGCCGCGCCGCCGGAGGCAGGCCGTTCGGCGCGGGGCAGGGCCAGCAGGCGCGGCACGGCAGTCAGCCATTCGCCGCTTGCCATTTCGGCCTCGCCGATTTCCAGCCCCGACATATTTGCCCGGACAAACGCCACCAGCGGCCCCGATTCACGGAACCGGGGCCGGGCCACAAACCCGAACGGCACACCGGCCTGGTACACTTCGGCCAGTGTGCTGTACCCCACCTTGCCAATCACCGCGTTGGCGGCGTTGATCAGATCCGGGTGAAAAATTCCCGCCGCGTGCGGCAGAGTAATCAGGTTGCCCTCGCGCTGAATGGCGGCTGAGCCGCTGCCGGCAATCGCAAATACCGCCCCCTCAAACTGCGCCAATTGCGACAGATTGCGGTGGCTCCAGCCCGCGCCGCCCATCGTCAGCACCACCAGCGCTTCGGCGGGGGCCACGCCCAGTTGGGCGCGAACCTGCGCCGCCGGTTGCCGGACGGCGCGGCTGACCGGGCCGGTGGTCAGGTCGGTGGGAACGCGGTGGGTGACCGGCTCGGTTTGGATGCGCGTGCCGGCGGCGTTGAACATCTCCCGCAGATACTCAATGTGCGGTTGAAATTGACCGTTGGCCGATGCGTACCCCTCGTAAATCCAGTCCCACGTAAAATTTTCAACCAGCACCGACGGCAGACCGGCGGCGCGGGCCACGGCGATGCCCAGCGGCGAAATATCGCACAGCACCAGCCCGCAGCCGGATTTGGTGAGCTGCCCGGCCAGTTGTTCGACCAGCGCCGGGTCAAACGGCAGAAAATCGGCCAGCGCGCGCAGTGTTGCCGGAATATCTTCGCGTAGCGAATTGCGCTGCACCAATCCGAGGTCGGTCAGCACAGGGTGGTAGTTGAACGGCGCAGCTACCGATTCGGCAAAGAACCAGTCCGGCACGCGGGTGAAAATCTCAAATTGAACGTCAGGCGTTAGCTCGTGCAGCGCCGACATCACGGCGGCGGCGCGGGCGGCGTGACCGTATCCGTGCGGAGTCACAAAACAGGCAATTTTTGGCATAGTCAACTGTTGGTAAAATGGTTTGAAAACACCAGCGCCGCGCGCCAGTCCGGATAATTGGGCACGGGCAGCAAATCGCGGCGCAGGCGGGTCACATCGAACTGAACTGGCGGCGTGTCCAGCGGCGGGGCGTACGCCGGCTCCGGCAGGCCGAGTTTGGCGCAGGCGGCGCGGTAAAATTCCTGCCGGGTGGGGCAGGGTGGCGTGACCGCCAGATACACCGCTTCCGGCGCGGGGTGGTTCAGCGCGGCGACGACCGCCGCCGCCGCGTCTTCGTAGTGGAGCAGAGCCATTGTTTTGTTGGGCGGGGCCTGCCGGGTCACGCTTCCCCGGCGGGCCAGCGCGGAAAAAGGGCCGCGCCCGTTGCAGTAGAGACCGCCCAGCCGCAGGATCACGCCCTGCGTTCCGGCCCAATCGCGGAAGGTTTGCTCGGCGGCGGCAATGGCGCTGGAGCGGTCATCGCTGCCGGGCGGCGTTTCTTCGCGTAGCGAGCCGGCAGTATCCCCGTAAATTGCTGTCACGCTGATGAACACCGCCCGCGCGGGCGGCTCAACCTGCGCGGCAATCAGGTGTTGCACGGCCTGCTGCTGGGCGCGGTGGCCCGGCAGGGCCAGCAGCAAATGGTCACCGGGCCGGAGGTGGGCGGCGGGGGAGCCGGTGTGCGGTTCGATGCCCCACCCTTGCAGGGCCGGGTGTCTGTGTGAGCTGCGGGTGAAGCCGAGCGTCCGGCCTCCGGCCTGCGCCCACAAACGGCCCACGCGCCCGCCGAGTTCTCCTGCGCCCCAAATGAGCAGCCGGTTCACCGGTTGTCCTGCCGAAAATTCTCGATGACGCGCTGCCCTTCCGGGCTGTACAGGTAGTCAATCCAGCTTTGCACGGCCGGGCTGAGCGTGCCGGGGGCCAGTAAATTCAGCGGACGGGCCAGCGGGTACGCGCCGGAGGTGGTGTTTTCGCGGGTGGGGGCTTCGCCGTCCAGCGCCAGCGGCTGCGGATGCAGCAGGAGCGTGTCAATCACCGCCCAGTTTTCATCGAGCAACGGCGGCGCGCCGGGGTTGAATCCGGACTCTGCCAGCGTGACGTAGCCAATGC
>RFJF01000274.1 GCA_003695455.1 Chloroflexota bacterium | reverse complement strand
GGTGGATGATTGCCTGCCGCGCGGCAAAACCATCAAAGAAGGCGGCGCGCGCTACGATGTGGTCAGCGGCCTGCAAAGCGGCGTCACCAACACCGCCAACGCGCTCATCGCCCTGAAAAAGCTGGTGTTTGACGAAAACCTGCTCGCGCCGCAGGAAGTGCTCGATGCGCTGGCGGCCAATTTTGAAAATCCGGGTGGCGAGGTGGTGCGCCAGCGGCTGCTGCACGCGCCCAAATACGGCAATGACCTGGACGAAGTGGACTCGCTGGCGGCGCGAGTGATGAAAGATTACCAAGCTGAAATGGTGAAATATCGCCACACACGGGCCGGGCGCGGGCCAATTGGGTACGGCTACGCCGGTTCTACCAGCAACATTTCGGCCAACGTGCCGCTGGGCAGCAAAATCGGCGCCACCCCGGATGGCCGCCGCGCCGGAGAACCCATTGCCGAGGGGGTATCGGCCATGCACGGCACAGACACGCACGGCCCCACCACGGTGCTCAATTCGGTCAGCAAACTGCCCACCATCCGCATGATTGCCCAACTGCTCAACATTCGCCTCTCGCCGGAGGCGCTGGCCGACGAGGCCGGGCTGCGGCGACTGGTTACGCTGCTCAAAGGGTTTCGCAGCAAAAAGGTGTGGCACGTGCAGTTCAACACCATCGACACCGAAACCCTGCTGGCGGCGCAGGAAAATCCGGAAGAATACCGCGATCTGGTGGTGCGGGTGGCCGGCTACAGCGCCCTGTTTGTGACGCTGGACAAAGCCACACAGGATGACATCATCCGGCGCACGGTACACACGCTGAATTAACACGCCACAACCTGACTCGCCGGGCCAGCCGCCGGGGATTTAAAATCCCCGGCGGTTTTTTTATCTGGGTTGGTAGGGCAGCTTACGGATGCAACGGCAAAATTGCGCTAAAATCCAGGTATCCTCACAAATTCAACCGTGAGGCGGGCATCTAACAATCAGTTTAGAATTTTTGTGTTTGACTAACAAGTATGGAGGCAAATAATGAATATTGTTGGCGCAATTGTGGCAGGATTGGCAGGAACGGTGATCATCAGCATGATTATGATGATGGCTCCCAAAATGGGTATGCCTAAAATGGCAATCTGGGAAATACTGGGGTCAATGTTCAGCCCAGACGGAAATGTGGGGCTGGGCTGGGCCATCCATTTTATGACGGGCGCGGTGTTTGGCATCATTTACGCGCTGTTGTGGAGCCTGGGCATTGGCGGAGCCAACGTGCTCAGCGGCCTGCTGTTTGGGGTGGTTCACTGGCTGGCGGTGGGGTTGATGATGGCCGGCATGCCGATGATGCACGCCGGTATCCGGGCCGGTACGGTGTCGGCGCCGGGCGTGTACATGCTCAACCGGGGCGGCATGATGAGTTTTATGGGCGGGTTGATAGGCCACGCGGTGTTCGGCATTGTGGTGGCGCTGGTATACGGGGCGTTTGTCTGATTTTGAGACACCAGTTAAGTAACAGCCCGCCTTGCCTGTTTTGGTTATCGAACCGGCCGCACACTTTGCCGGTTCGATTTTGTTTGCCGCCCAATTCCACATTGACCCACCGCGGAATTATCCGGCCTGGTGCAACGCATGCCGCTTTAAATCATCCAGCGACACAAACTCCAACGCAGAAATGTGGGTAGCCTCCAGATTGACCGGCGGAGCTACCCCGGCATCCAGCGCCTCTTGCCAGCGCAGTACGCACACGCACCACTGGTCGCCCGGTTTGAGGCCGCGAAAGTTGTATTCCGGGTTGGGGGTCATCAAATCGTTACCCACCGCCCGCGAATACAGCAGAAACTCCTGCGTAACCTGCACACACACCAGATGCATGCCCACATCTTCGGCGCCGGTGTTGCAGCAACCGTCGCGGTAAAATCCGGTCAGCGGCGCGTGCGAGCAATCCTGCAACTCGCCGCCCAGCACATTTTTAACCCGCTGTCTCATAGTTTAATCCCCCCTGAATTTATTTATCTGCCGCCGGCAGATAAAAGCTGAAAACACTACCCTCGTCCACGGTGCTTGAAACGCCCACGCGCCCGCCAAGCCGGTTCATAATTCGCTGCACAATTGAAAGCCCCAGCCCGTGCCCTTTGGCCCGCACCTGATTGAGCCGGTTAAACGGAATAAACAG
>RFJF01000273.1 GCA_003695455.1 Chloroflexota bacterium | reverse complement strand
GCCCCAGGATGTCTCGCCCGGCCAGCACCGCTGAGACGGGGTAGAAGCCGCCGGACAGCGCCTTGCCGATAATCACCATGTCGGGGCGGGCATCCTCATGGTCTGTGGCAAACAGTTTGCCGGTGCGGCCCAGCCCGGTCTGGATTTCATCGGCAATGAACAGCACGTTGTTTTCGGTGCAGATGCGGCGCACTTCGGCCAGATAGCCGGCGGGTGGCACAATCACCCCGCCTTCGCCCTGGATGGGTTCCACCAAAAAGGCGACGGTGTTGGGGGTGATGGCGGCGCGTAGGGCGGCGGCGTCGCCGTAGGGAATGCTGACAAAGCCGGGGGTGAAGGGGCCAAAATCCTCTTTGTACTGCGCCTCGGAGGAGAAACCCACAATGGTGGTGGTTCGCCCGTGGAAATTGCCGTCGCAGACAATGATTTCGGCGCGATTGGCTTCTACATTTTTCACCCGGTAGCCCCATTTGCGGGCCGCTTTGATGGCGGTTTCTACGGCTTCCGCGCCGGTGTTCATCGGCAGGGTCATCTCGTAGCCGGTCAGTTGGCACAGGGTTTGGTAGAACTGGCCCAGCTTGTCGTTGCGGAACGCGCGCGACGTCAGGGTGATTTTCTGCGCCTGCTCGGTCATGGCCCGGATGAGCCGGGGGTGGCAGTGACCGTGGTTTACGGCCGAGTAGGCGCTGAGGCAGTCCATAAATTTCCGACCGTCCACATCGTGCACCCAAATGCCTTCGCCTTTGTTCAGCACCACGTCCAGCGGGTGGTAGTTGTGCGCGCCATATTTGTCTTCCAGTTCGATGAATTGTGCGGTGTTCATTCATTCCTCCTCGGTGGTTTACAGAATTTAGAGTACAGAGTACAGATTTGTGTTTTTGGCGTGGTTCATTTTGACTAATAACAATTCCGGCTCTGTCGGTATTCGGAGGGTTGGCAAGTTGAAAACGTAAAACGTAAAGCGTAATTTTACGTTTTACGAATTACGTTTTATAAATTGTTACCCCCTGAAATCCAATTGAACCAATTAGTAAAGGCAATTTGTGGAAAAATGAACCACGCCTGTTCTTGTGATTGAACGCCTGCCCGATTTCTTACGCGGCAAATTTCTCGCCCAGAATATCGGCCAGGGTGGGGCGGCCAATTTCCTGCAAATCATACCGCACCCGCTGCCACGGATGCCGGATGCTGATCAACTTGCCCAAATTGATGGGCGTGCCGATGACCACCAGATCGCAGGGGGTGGCGTTGATAGTTTCTTCCAGTTCCTTCATTTGCCGCTCGCCGTAGCCCATGGCGGGCAGAACAGCGCCGGTGGTGGGATATTTCTGGTACGTGGCGGTGATTGAGCCGACCGCGAACGGGCGCGGGTCAATGATTTCTGCCGCGCCAAATCGCTGTGCAGCCACCACGCCCGCGCCGTAGGCCATTTCGCCGTGGGTCAGCGTGGGGCCGTCCTCTACCACCAGCACCCGCTTGCCACGAATGGCCGCCGGGTCATCCACACTGATGGGCGACGCGGCGTCAATGATGCGGGCATGCGGGGCCAAATCTTGCACACTGCGCCGGACCTCGGCCACGCCGGCGGGTTCGGCGGTATCAATTTTGTTGATGACTACCACGTCGGCCAGCCGCAGATTGG
>RFJF01000016.1 GCA_003695455.1 Chloroflexota bacterium | reverse complement strand
GCTAACCCTGCTGAATCAGGTCATTGCTGCCTCGGTTTCAGAAAGCGACCAGCAAGCCATACTGGCAGCGGCGTGCCGGGCGTTGGGTCAGGCATATTCGGCATCGGTGGTTTGCATTGTTCTGCTTGATTTTGCCGCCAACACAGCAACTATTGCCGCCGAATACCAGCCGCCCGAATCCGGTTATCCGTCAATTTTGCACCAAACCGTTCCGGCCAGAAATCAGGCTGTGGCCCAATATTTCAGAGAATATGGCAAACCGCTGGTGCTGGATAACGCACAACAGAACCCGCGCACAGAACCGTTCCGGCATCTGCTGACACAACTGAATGTAGAGCGGTTGGTAATTGCCCCGCTCATGGTAAACGACCAGTTTATTGGAATGTTGAACGTGGGCAATCCGCTTGATGTAAACCTGTCTGACGCCGACACCACGCTGATTGCCCGCGTAGCAGACCAACTGGCCGGCACGCTTACGCGGTGGCAATCAGACGCCCGGCGGCGGCTGCTGAGCACAGCCATCGAGCAAGCCTCGGAAAGCATTCTCATCACCGATGCTGAAGAAACGATTTTGTACGTTAACCCGGCCTTTGAACAAACCACCGGCTACACCAGAGAAGAGGCAATTGGCAAAACGCCGCGCATTTTGAACAGCCACCGGCAAGACAAAGCGTTTTACGCCGATATGTGGGCCACCATTAACAACGGAAAGGTGTGGCACGGGCGGCTGGTGAATCGCAAAAAAGACGGCAGCCTGTACACCGAAGACATTGCCATTAGCCCCGTTACAGACAAGCACAACAAAATTGTAAATTTTGTGTCGGTGCAGCGCGATGTTTCACGCGAGTTGCAGTTGGAAGAGCAGTACTACCAATCGCAAAAAATGGAGAGCATTGGCCGGTTGGCCGGCGGCGTTGCTCATGATTTTAACAACCTGCTCACCGGAATTATGGGTTTTTCTGAACTGGCGCTGCAATCGCTTGAGCCGGGAACCCCCGCCAGAAATGATATTCAGGGTGTTCTCAAAAATGCCGCCAGTGCAGCCAACCTCACCCGCCAGTTGCTGGCCTTTGCCCGGCGGCAGGCTATTGACCCTAAAATTCTGAACCTGAATGAAGTGGTGCGCAATCTCAACAAAATGCTGCGCCGCCTCATTGGCGAGCACATTGTCTTTGAAACCAACCTGGCCCCAAATTTAGGGCAGGTTAAAGCCGACCCCGGCCAGATTGAACAAGTGATACTCAACCTGGCGGTCAACGCCCGCGATGCCATGTCCAACGGGGGGCAGCTGCTAATTGAAACCACAAATATTACGCTCACTGACAAAGTTAACGGCCAATTCGCAGATTTTGAGCCGGGTGACTATGTATTGGTGGCGGTCAGCGACACCGGCGCCGGTATGACCGAAGAAGTCAAAGCCAGAATTTTTGAGCCGTTTTTTACCACCAAAGAAGTTGGGCAAGGCACGGGCCTGGGGTTGGCCACGGTGTTTGGAATCATCAAACAGGCGCACGGACAGATTTTAGTCAGCAGCCAACCGGGCGCAGGTACCACGTTCAACATATATTTACCGCGTGTCTTTGCCCCGCCAGATACCGCGCCGACCGACGCTGCTCAGGCAAGCCCGTGGCCGCGGGGCACAGAAACCATTCTGCTGGTTGAAGACGAAGAGTCAGTCCGCGAGCTATCGGCCTACACCCTGCGAAACCAGGGCTACACCGTGCTGGCTGCCTCTAACGGCAAAGAGGCCATTCCGTTGGTCCGGCGGCATACCGGCCAGATTGACCTGCTGCTCACCGATGTTGTGATGCCCCACATGAGCGGCACAACATTGGCGGAAAAATTAAAACAGGCTTATCCTATGCTCAAAATACTTTTCACATCCGGCTACGCGGACCGGGTTACGTTTAATCAGGATATGCCAGGCCCTGATGCAGCGTTTTTGTCAAAACCGTTTCTGCCCGCTACGCTGGTTCTGCAGGTTCGCACCATTTTGGATTCTGAGGGCTGAAAACGGCCCGTTCAAACCAGACAGCTGAATGGTCAAATCCAGGCATTGGTATGCTTTAAAATTATGGCCTGAAAACTCAACACGGGGGGAGCAGAGCGCAGGTGCTCCCCTATTTTATTTGCTGTAACAAATGGTGTGTAACGTTGAGCGTTCAATTGCATCCAAAACAAGGTAACAACCTCAAAAAGTGAGGTTTTAAATTTTTTTGTTCTTTCAGGAGGGAACAAATGAAAATCACAAAAGAAATGGCGCTTCGCTATCACGAGGAAGGGCGCCCCGGCAAAATTGAGGTGAAAATCACCAAACCGGCCAGTACCCAACTCGATCTTTCATTGGCCTACACCCCCGGCGTGGCAATTCCGGTACTGGAAATTGCCGATAACCCGGACAATGCATTTAAATACACCGCGCGGGGCAATCTGGTGGCGGTGGTTTCCAACGGCAGTGCAATTCTGGGGCTGGGCAATCGCGGGCCGCTGGCCTCAAAACCGGTCATGGAAGGCAAAGGCGTGCTCTTTAAACGCTTTGCCGATGTTGACGTGTTTGATATCGAAGTGGACAGTTCGGACCCGGACGAGATTATCAACGTGGTGCGGGCCATTGCCCCCACCTTTGGCGGCATCAACCTTGAGGATATCAAAGCCCCCGAATGTTTTTACATTGAAGAAACCCTCAAGGAAATGCTGGATATTCCGGTATTTCACGATGACCAGCACGGCACGGCCATCATTGCCACTGCCGGGTTGATTAACGCGGTGGAACTGGTGGGCAAAAAGATGGAAGATATCAAGCTGACCATCAACGGCGCCGGCGCCGCCGCCATTTCCTGCGCCGAACTGTTCATTCTGGCCGGCGGCAAGCGAGAAAACGTAACCATGGTTGACTCCCGCGGGGTGATCCACGCCGGGCGCGAAGCCGGAATGAACAAATACAAAGCCCGCTTTGCCAAAGAAACCGATGCCCGCACGCTGGAAGATGCAATGGTTGGCGCCGATGTTTTTTACGGCCTGTCCGTAGCCGACGTTGTGACCCAGGATATGGTTAAATCAATGGCCCAGGACCCCATTATTTTTGCCATGGCCAACCCGGACCCGGAAATCAAATATGAGCTGGCTAAAGGTGCCCGCCCCGATGTAATTGTTGGTTCCGGCCGCAGTGACTACCCCAACCAAATCAACAACGTGCTGGGCTTTCCGTTTATTTTCCGCGGCGCGCTGGATGTGCAGGCCCGCAGCATTAATGACGAAATGAAGCTGGCCGCCGCCTACGCTCTGGCCGCACTGGCCAAAGAAGACGTTCCCGATGTTGTTCTCAAAGCCTACAATTTAGATTCGCTCAAATTTGGCCGAGAATACCTCATCCCCAAACCTGTAGACCCGCGGGTACTGCTGTGGGTTGCGCCGGCCATTGCCGAAGCCGCCATTAAAAGCGGCGTTGCCCGCCGGGAACTGGACATTGAAAAGTACAAAGAACAGCTCGAGGCCCGGCTGGGCAAAGGCTGGCAGCTTATGCGCCACATTAACAACAAAGCCCGGCAAAACCCCAAACGGGTTGTATTTGGCGAAGGCGAGCGTTCAAAAATCATTCGCGCTGCCGCCTTGCTGGCCGATCAAGGCATTGCCCACCCCATCCTGCTGGGCCAAAAAGAGGTCATTGACCAGCAGATTGCCGAACTGGGTCTGGAATACTCGCCCACCGTCATCTACCCGCAAGAAAGTGACCGGTTTGAATCTTACTGGCAAGCCTTTTGGAAAAAACGGGAACGCAAAGGGGTTACGCAGAGCAATGCGCAGGCAATGATGCGCCGCCGCAGCGTGTTTGGCCCCATGATGGTTGAACAGGGCGATGCCGACGCCTACGTATCCGGGTTAACCCACGATTACGCCGAGGTCATTCGCCCGGCGCTGCAAATCATTGGTACTGCGCCCGACGTAACCAAAGTGGCCGGTATGTATATGATGATTGTCCGTGACAAAGTGTACTTTTTTGTAGATACCACGGTAAACATTAACCCCACCGCCGAAGATTTGGCAGAAATTGCTATTCTGGCCGCCAAAGAGGTGAAACGGTTTGATATTGAACCCCGCGTAGCCATGCTCAGCTTCTCAAACTTTGGCAGCACCCGCCACCCCGTAACAGACAAAATGCGCCAGGCCGCACAAATTGCCCGCGAGCGCCAGCCAGACCTGGTTATTGACGGAGAAATGATGGCCGATACCGCGGTTGTGCCTGACATCACCGATGAATTGTACCCGTTTAGTCAGGTTCGCAACGCCAACGTACTGGTGTTCCCCAACCTTGAAGCCGCCAATATTGCCTACAAACTGCTGCACCGGCTGGGCGGTGTAGAAGCCATTGGCCCCATTTTGCTGGGCATGGACAAACCGGTGCATATTTTGCAGCGCGGAGAAGAAGTTCGGGGTATTGTCAATATTGCCGCACTGGCCGTGGTAGACGCCCAGGAACGATAAACCGGGGCAAATCATCTGCCTGATTCAATCTGTTAACAAAAACGGCCTTGCGGCTTCCCCGTGAGGCCGTTTTGGTTACGTAAAAAGAAAACTGGCATGTTGATGAGTTTGACTCGCGGCCTCTACAGTATTATCATTTGCCGTTGGCAGATTACGGTTGGTGAAATTTGCTACCGATTGCTGCAACAACAGCGCAATGAATTTGAACAAATCAATACAGCAAATCAAATACCGCAAGTTGAACATATTAAAGAAAGCAGGAGCAAAAAATTGGTAGCACCAGATTCGGTAACAGAATCAAAAGGCCTTTCACAACACCTCACCCGCCTGAGCCGGAACCTGATTGACCGGTACCAACCGTCCGAAACCATTGTGGTCCTCATCACCTCAATTCTGGTTGGCTTAGGCACGGGCTTTGGGGCCATCGGATTTATCTGGCTGATTGAGCAGTTTCAGACCATATTTTTTGATTTTATCCTGCCATTTTTATCAACCTGGTTGGGTATATTTGCCATCATTTTCATCCCGGCTTTGGGCGCGCTGATTGCCGGGCCACTGATTAACCGTTTTGCCAAAGAGGCCAAAGGACACGGCGTGCCCGAGGTTATGCAGGCCATTGCCCTGCGCGGCGGGCGGATTCGGCCGCAGGT
>RFJF01000272.1 GCA_003695455.1 Chloroflexota bacterium | reverse complement strand
CACATAAACTGACGGGGCTTTTTGTTGGTTATATCGGCTTGTGCCGGCTAAACCACGCTCCGAATGTCTACAATTTCCTGCCCTTCCAGTTGGCTCAGGGCATGTTTTACCTCATCCGGTGAAACATCGGGAATTTTTAGAACCACGTCCCAAAAGCCGGGGGTGCGAGGCGCCGGGTAGCTGCCAATGCCCATAATTCCCCAGCCTTGCTGGGCTACAAAGGCCGTTAATTTGGCAAACTCGCCCTTCTTATTGTCCGGCATTCGCATGGTAACCCGCACGCCTTCCGTGGGCAGTCCCAGCATTTCCTGGTAGCTGTGCAACAGGTCAACCTGACTGAGAATACCAATCACAACATCATTTTCAACCACCGGCAGGCAGCCAATTTTGTGTTCTTCCATAATCCGGGCTGCGCGCTCAACTGTGCGGTCCGGGGCAATGGTCAGCACCTTGGCTCGTGTGAGCATTACGTTTTTTACGGTCAGGTTAGACAAATAACGGGTGATGTCCCACATATTCAGGCTGCCCACCTTGTCAGAATCCAGAGCAAAACTGCGCTGAGTTATCAGCCCCTGCAGCCGTTTGCCATCGCCTACCACCGGCAAATGGCGGATGTGATTTTCTGCCATGAGTTGCTGCGCTTCGGTGGCTTTGGCATCGGGAGAAATCAAAATTGGGTGACGGGTCATACAATCTTTTACAAGCATAATCCCTTACTCCTTTGCGTTTTCTGTGGAAATGACCGGGTCGAATGACCGCAGGGTTTCTTCCGGAATGTGACAGAAAATCCGGTGTTTGTCATCAATGTTCTGCCAGGGTGGCACCTCGGTTTCGCAGATTTTGCCGCCGTCCGGCAACAAACTGCGGCGCGGGCAGCGGGTGTGAAAGCGGCAGCCGGACGGGGGATTGATGGCGCTGGGTACGGTTCCATCCAGCCGGATGACCTTTTGTTTGGCCGTGGGGTCCGGAATGGGTACCGCCGAAAGCAGCGCCTCGGTGTAGGGGTGGTACGGCGGAGCGTAGATGGCGTTGGCCGGGCCAATTTCCATAATCTGACCCAGGTACATCACCGCCACGTAATCTGAGAAAAAGCGTACCACGCTCAAATCATGGGCAATGAAAATCATGGTGGTGTTGTAATCCTGCTGAACTTCCAGCAGCAGGTTGAGCAGCGCCGCCTGCACCGATACATCCAGCGCGCTGACCGGCTCATCGCACAGAACCAAATCTGGCCGGCTGGCCAACGCGCGGGCAATGCCAATGCGCTGTTTTTCGCCGCCGCTCAACTGCCGGGGCAGCCGGTCGTAGTAATTTTCTCCCAGGCGCATGGCTTCCAACAGTTTGATGACTTCGGCCCGAACCTGATTTTTGGGTACGGTTTTAAAGCGAATCATGGGCCGGGCAATCTGGTTGCCCACCGTGTAACTGGGATTCATGGTGGAATCCGGGTTCTGGAACACCATTTGCAATTCCTGAATCAACTTTTCGTCGCGGCGGCTCAGGTCACCGGTAATATCAAAGCCCATAAACGTTGCTTCGCCGTCGGTGCTGGATTCAAGCCCAATCAGGGTTTTGATGAGCGTGCTTTTGCCGCAGCCGCTTTCGCCTACAATGCCCAGTGTTTTGCCCCGTGGCACGGTAAACGAGGCGTTTTCAACCGCTTTAACGTAGCGCGGTTCCCCCATCCCCACCACATCTTTCAGCGAGTTGCCCTGAACCTTGTAATATTTTTTCAGGTTTTTTACTTCCAGAATGGTCTCGCCGTTGCTTTTTGGTGTATCAGCCAATTGGGGCAGGGTGATTTCTTCGCCGGGAGTCCATTGGGCGGGGTCAATATCCTCTGAAAAGTGGCAGCGAACCTGCACGCCGGGGACGATTTCTCGCAGTTTGGGCCGTTCTTCTTTGCAACGTGTTTGCGTGTAATCGCAGCGCGGCGAAAAAATGCAGCCCACGGGGCGGTTGGCCGGGGGCGGCACGCGCCCAATGATGGGGTAGAGCACGTTGCTGCTTTTATCGGCGCCCAGTTTGGGCACGCAGCGAATAAGCCCCTGGGTGTACGGGTGGCGCGGCGATTTGAATATTTCATTCACCGCAGCCCGTTCAACCATCTCGCCGGCGTACATCACCCCCACCTGCGAGCAAACCCGCGCCACTACCCCCAAATTGTGGGTGATGTACATAATGGCGGTGTCAAATTCGCGGCGCAGGTCGGCAATCAGGTCCAGCACGGCGGCCTCAACGGTTACATCGAGCGCGGTGGTCGGTTCATCCATGATGAGCAGGGCCGGGTTGTTGAGCAAGGCCATGGCAATGACCACCCGTTGCTGCTGCCCGCCAGAAATCTGGTGCGGGTAGCGGCGCATCACGTTAGCGGGGTCCGGCATGTGCACGTGTTCAAGCATGTTAATACAGCGGCTTGTGGCATCTTCATCGCTGATGCCCTGGTGCACGGTCAGCACTTCTTTCATCTGGTCGCCCAGCCGCATTGAGGGGTTGAGCGCCTGCATGGGGTCCTGGTAGACCATAGCAATCTGGTCGCCGCGCAGCCGGCGCAATTCCTCGCCGCTTTTGCCTACCAGGTCCTGCCCCTGAAATTTAATGCTGCCGCGTTTTACGTAGCCGTTGGCGCCCAGAAAGTTGACAATTGACCAGGCAACGGTGCTTTTGCCGCAGCCGGATTCGCCAACCACGCCAAATGATTCGCCGCGGTGTATCTCAAACGAGACATTTTGCACGGCTTCAATTTCTCCGCCGCGCACTTTGTAGGCTACGGCCAAATCTTCTATTTTCAAGACCGGTGGTTTTTTTTGTTGTTCGCTCATATATTTTCTCTGGGGTGATATCAAGTGCTGATTTGTGACGTTGGTTTACTTTTGGTAACGGGTTAGCTCCTCGCGCAGGCCATCGGCAAACAGGTTCAGGCCGATGACCAGAGTGGCAATTGCCAGAGCCGGCCAGATTACGGCCAGTTGGTTGGAAAAGATGAACTGCCGGGCCTCGTTGACCATGTTTCCCCAGTCCGGGTCCGGCGGCGGCAGCCCAATACCCAAAAAACCCAACGTACCGATGGCAAAAATGGCGTACCCCACCCGCAGCATGGCATCAACCAGAATTGGGCCGCGGGCGTTGGGTAGAATTTCTCTGAACATAATGTAAAGGGTGCTTTCGCCGCGGGTTTCTGCCGCGCGAATATAATCGCGGGTTTTAATATCCAGCGAGAGGCTGCGCACCAGCCGCGCCACCCCCGGCGCGCCGGTTACGGTAATTGCCAGAATAACCACCAGGTCGCCCTGACCCAGCGCGGCAATAACCACCAGGTACAGCACAATGACCGGAAAGGCAATCAGCGCATCGAGTACCTGCATAATTGATTGGTCCCACCAGCCGCCGCGGTATCCGGCTGCCAGCCCCAAAAAAGAGCCGAGAATCAGCGAGCCGATGACCCCCCAGATTGCCACCCCGCCGGGAATGGCCAGGCCGGCATCGCCGGGCAGGCGGGTTTTGAGCAAAATCACCTGCGTGCCGGTCATCAACCGCGAGAGAATGTCGCGGCCCAGGTGGTCGGTGCCCAGCCAGTTTTGTGCGTTGGGGGGCAGGTTTTGGGTAAAGAGCGAATCGTTGGGCGGGTAGGGGGTCCAAAAAACCGAGATAAGTGCCAGAATTACCCAAAACAGCACCATCGCCATGCCCACGGTTGCCACACGAGACTCAAAAATAATGGAAATGGATTTCCACCATTTTTGCCAGATTGCGGGCCGGGCAGCAGGTTTTGAAATTGATTCAGCAACAGCCATAATGCACCTTCTTATGCGTATCTAATGCGGGGGTTGAGCAGGGTGTAGGCAAAATCGCCAATGAGCCGGGTGGCAATGGCAATGACCACGGTAAACATGGCCGCGGCTTCAACGGCGTTAAAATCGCCAAAAATGGCGGCATCGTAAATGTATTTGCCCAGGCCGGGGTAGCCAAAAATTACCTCGACCACCACCAGTCCGCCAATCAGCCAGTTGACGTGCAGCATAATAATGGTGATGGGCGCCATGAGTGCGTTGCGCAGAGCATGGCGGAATATCACCCGCCAGCGGGGCATTCCCTTGATGACCGCTGTGCGGATGTAGGCCGAATCCATCACCTCGACCATGCTGGCACGGGTCATACGGGCCACGTAGCCCACCTCAACCGCAGTCAGGGTGAGTACTGGCAAAATCAGCAGGCTGGGGTCTTCAAAAATGGCGTTGGCGCTGGTAAAAATGGCAACAGCCGGCACCACCTTGAGCCAGATGCCCAAAATCATAATCAGGAAGATACCGGTGACAAATTCCGGGGTGGCGGTAGCGCCCAGGCTGGTAATTGAGATGAAGCGGTCAAGGGGTTTGCCTTCGTTAACGCCGGCCAGAATGCCCAAAAAGAGGGCAATGGGCATAATAAAAAGAAACGCGACCCCGGCCAGCACGGCCGTATTTCTGATGCGGGGGAACAGGGTGACGGCCACCGGGCGGCCAAATTGCCACGATTCGCCGGGGTCTCCGCGGAGCAGCCCCTTGCGCAGGGGAATATACTGGCGGGGGCCGTCGCCTTCTTTGCGCAGGCCGGCTTTGGTTAGCACCCAAACTTCTGTGCCGGCGCCTTTGACCCACTTGACGGCATTGTTGTCGGTGTCAACTCCCCAAAAGAACTGGCTGCCGTCGGGGCCGGTGGTCCAGGCGTCATCGGTAACGGCCACAGCCGCGCTGGCGGAGCCGTCTTCTTGCCGGTACATAACCTTGAGTACGCCATCTTCCATTTTCCAGCGGGCCAGCCCGTTGTCAGTTTCGGCCCACCATTCGGTTTCGCCGGAAAATTGGTTGGTAACGGTGACCAGGTTCAAATCGGTGACGCTTTCGGCGCGCCAGTCGCTGCCGGCCAGCCAGTCAAAGTAGCGAGTGTAGGCCGGTGCGTCAAGCCCCAACTGGGCGCGGTACGAGGCGCGTTGCTCCTCGGTGGCAAAGACGCCCAGAATTTTCACCGTAACGTCACCGCTGCCAACTTCAAGCAAAAAGAACAGCGCAATGGAGACCAGTAACATTGTGATAACGGCCGACAGGAGACTTCGGATTAGAAATCGAGCCATGGGCTTCTCCTCGTATAAAATAAGGATAAAGGCAGAAGGGTAAAGGGTACAAACAACTTTCTGCGCCGTGCTGCGGGGGCAACCACCCGGTCGCCCTTACGGATTTACATTCACCGTTGCTGTT
>RFJF01000271.1 GCA_003695455.1 Chloroflexota bacterium | reverse complement strand
GCCCCGGAGTCTCCCCCCGAAACCCGGCCCGCCGTGGCCCAAGCCACACCGGTCGCCCCAAATTCAGCCGCCGGCAAATCCGGCGGCTGTCTGCCGGGGCTGGCTCTGCTGCCGCTGGCCGGGCTAGTGCTGTTGCGGAAACGGTAATTACCGCCGGATTGACGGCACATCGCCCCTATGATAAACTCTGCGGAATGAAATGCGTGTTGCGTAATCTGCGAAAATACAGGCAGAATTTACGCAACACGCAACATATTTTACACACACTACTCACCAGCCAATAAATCCCAAAACCCGGAGTCTGTCATGCCCTACACCCCCATATTAGCCACGCTGGCCTACGTCATGTCGCCGGACGGCGAGCAGGTGCTGCTCATCCACCGCAACACCCGCCCCGGCGACCACCATCTGGGCAAGTACAACGGACTGGGCGGCAAGTTGGAGCCGGATGAGGACGTGGTGGCCGGGTTGCGCCGCGAAATCCGCGAGGAAGCCGGCCTTGAATGCGACGAGATTGAACTGCGCGGCACCATCAGTTGGCCCGGTTTTGGCAAACACGGCGAGGATTGGTTCGGCTTTATTTTCCGCGTCAACCGCTTCAGCGGCACCCCCCACAGCCAAAACCCCGAAGGCACGCTGTCGTGGATTCCCGTTGATGATGTTCTCAATCTGCCCCTCTGGCCCGGCGACCACTATTTTCTCCCCCTTGTCTTCAGCGATGATCCCCGCCAGTTTCACGGCGTGATGCCCTACCACAACGGCGAACCCACCGGTTGGACGGTCAGCCTCATTTGAGCTAGAATCCCGTTTGCAGAATTCAGAGTCCAGAATCCAGAGTCCGGAATCCTGCTTCCCGGCGCTCGGATGCAGCTTTCGCCGTTCGCCATTCGCCGTTCGCCATTCGCCATTCGCCGTTCGCCATTCGTTCCCTATTTGTTGACGCTTTGCACGCTGAATACGCCAAACAAGCACGTTCCCAGCACTCTGTATTCTGTTCTCTATATTCTGACATCTGAATAAACATCAAGGAGGATGTATTATGTCAAATAATTGCACAATTGGTGAATATCTCATTAACCGGCTCCGTGCGCTGGGCGTGGAACATATTTTTGGCATTCCCGGCGATTACGTGCTGGGTTTTTACAAGGCGCTGGAAGACAGCCCGCTGCAACTCATTAACACCGGCGATGAACAGGGCGCCGGTTTTGCCGCCGATGCCTACGCCCGCCTGCGCGGATTGGGCGTGGTGGTGGTCACCTACACGGTGGGCGGGCTGAAAGTTGCCAACACCACCGCCCAGGCCTACGCCGAAAAATCGCCGGTGGTGGTCATCAGCGGTGCGCCGGGGGTAGAAGAACGGGTACGCCGGCCCCTGCTGCACCACAAAGTCAAACAGTACAACAGCCAGTACAAAATCTTTCAGGAACTGACCACCGCCGCCACCGTGCTGGACAACCCCGAAACCGCCGCCCGCGAAATTGACCGGGTGCTGCACGCCGCCCTCAGCCGCAAACGCCCGGTGTACATCGAACTGCCGCGCGATATGGTTTCCAAACCGTGTCCCAACCCCACCGCCAACCCTTTGCCAAAAGTCAAAAGCAACCCCGACGCCCTGCGCGAAGCGCTCAAAGAAGCCGTCGAAGCCATCAACGCCGCCCGCCAGCCGGTTATTTTGGCCGGTGTTGAGCTGCATCGCTTTGGCTTGCAGGATGAACTCATCCGCTTTTTTGAAAAAACCAACATCCCTCTGGCCTCTACCATTCTGGGCAAATCCATTGTCAACGAACACCGTTCCCATTACCTGGGCGTGTACGAAGGCGCGCTGGGGCAAACCGACGTGACCGAATACGTGGAATCGAGCGACTGCCTGCTGATGCTGGGCGCGTTCATGACCGACGTCAACCTGGGCATCTACACCGCCCATCTGGACCAGGGGCGCTCCATCTCTGTGACCAGCGAAAAGACCTCCATCCGCTACCACACCTACGAAAACATCCGGCTCAAGGATTTTCTGCACGGCCTGCTTGAAGCCGACATCCGCCCCCGCGAACTGGGTAATATACCCCGCCCGCCGGCCCCGCAGGAATTTCAACCCACCGACCAACCCATCACCGTCAAACGCCTGTTCCAGCGGTTGAACAGTTTTCTGGAAGACAACACGGTGGTAATGACCGACACCGGCGATGCCATGTTCGGCGCGCTGGATTTGGCGGTTCACGGGCGCACCAAATATCTGTCGCCGGCCTACTACACCTCGTTGGGGTTTGCCGTGCCGGGTAGCATTGGCGCGCAGGCCGCAAACCCCAACCTGCGTCCGCTGGTCATTGTCGGCGACGGCGCATTTCAGATGACCGGCATGGAACTGGCAACAGCCGTGCGCTACGGCATGAACCCCATTGTGGTGGTGCTGAACAACGCCGGCTACGGCACCGAGCGGCCCATGCTCGACGGTGAATTTAACGATGTGTCTGACTGGCAATTTCACAAACTGCCGGAG
>RFJF01000270.1 GCA_003695455.1 Chloroflexota bacterium | reverse complement strand
TCGGCGTGGTAAAAAACCACCAGCGCCTCTTCCACCGTCTCCGAGACATTTTGCTCAGGCACGCTCTCCAGCGTCTTTGAAAACGAGGCCCAGTAGAATTTTTGCGCCTGAAAAAGCAACAGTTTCATTCGTTATTCGCCATTCGCCATTCACAATTCATTAGGGATAAACCCGGCCCAGCGTACGCGGGAAGGGGTTGGCCTCGCGGACGTGGTGGGTGCCGGCAATCCAGGCCACGGTACGCTCAATGCCCAAACCAAAACCGCTGTGCGGCACGCTGCCGTACTTGCGCAAATCCATGTACCAGGTAAAGGCTTCTTCCGGCAGGTTGTCTTCGTGGATGCGTTTGAGCAGCAAATCCGGGTCGCTGATGCGCTCGCTGCCGCCGGTGATTTCGCCGTAACCTTCCGGGGCCAGCATGTCCACGCTTTTGCACACTTCCGGCCGATTGGGCCACGGTTCCATGTAAAATGCCTTGCACACGGTGGGAAAACCGTACACAAAAATAGGCCGGTCGTACAGTTTGGTCAGTTCGGTTTCGTGCGGGCTGCCAAAGTCATCGCCCCACTCCAGCTTGAGCAGTTCCTTCAATTCGGGGTCGTCGCTTTCCTCCCGAATTTTGGTAATTCTCTCAAACGCCTCATCATACGAGACGCGGGGGAAGGGCGGCGTCACGTTTTCCAGCATCCTGATGTCGCGCTCCAGCACTTCAAGTTCCGGACGGCGCTCCTGCAACACGCGCTGCACCACGTGGCTCACAAACTGTTCTTCCATTTCCATCAGGCCATCCAAATCCTGATAGGCCGTTTCCGGCTCAATCATCCAGAATTCGGTCAGGTGGCGGCGGGTTTTGCTCTTTTCAGCCCGAAACGTGGGGCCAAAGCAGTACACCTTGCCAAATGAATAGATGTTGGCCTCGTTGTAAAGCTGTCCGGTTTGGGCCAGATACACCGTATCGCCAAAATAATCCACCTCAAACAGGGTGCTGGTTCCTTCGCCGGCGGCGGGCGTGAGGATGGGGGTGCTCATTTCAACGTAGCCGTGCGTGTCCAGCCATTCACGGCAAGCGCGCATGACCGTGGCCCGAATGCGCAGCAGCGCCCACTGCTTGCGGCTGCGAATCCAGAGGTGGCGGTTTTCCAGCAAAAATTCTACGCCGTGTTCTTTGGGGGTGATGGGATATTCCTGAGAAAGCTGCACCACCTGCAAATCGGCGGTATCAATCTCAAACCCACCGGGAACGCCGGGCGCGCGGCCGTTCTCTTTAACTACCCCGCGCACCACCACCGCCGATTCCTGGGTGAGCCGCTTGCCAGCCTCGAAGATTTCCGGCGGCAGGTTGGGTTTGAACAGCACTGCCTGCATGATGCCGGTTCCGTCTCGCACCTGCAAAAACTGAATTTTTCCCTTGCCGGTTTTGGCGTACAGCCAACCCTGAATAGTTACCTCTTGGCCAATGTAATCGGCAATGTTTTGAATAGCAACAATGTTACTCAACGGTCACACTCCTCGAATAAAATAAGCGGGTCAGCGAATGGCGAATTTGCGCCCTGCCACGCTCACCAAACTCCACTAATTTACGATTTTGGATTGACGATTTACGATTGAATTCCAACTCCACAAACTCTACTAACCCCATCAACCCAATAAACTCTACAAATAGTACACCGATACGCGGTGCAAGGCAACCCTAACCCATTGACGGTTACGCAAAATTTGGGTAAGCTGAAAGAAAATAGAGCGTCGCACTTGTCCAATTGGAGGGAAAATGGACAGCTACAGTTTTGGATTGGCCCAACCGCCGCGAGCCGTGCCGGCCTCGGTGCGGGCGCGGGTGCTGCTGGGCGGCACGTTCAGCTTGTTTGGCTGGATATTTTTTGGGTTTGGCATGATTTTTGTGTGGATATTTGGCGCGATGGCCGACTTTGGCCCCATCACCTTTGCCCTCAGCCCCACCGAAACCACCACCGCCACCATCTCGGATGTGCAGCAAACCAGCGCCTCGCAAAACGATACTCCCATTTACGCCAACCACTACATTTTCCGCGTAGAAAGCACCGAGCGCGATGTTCGGGGGGTGGGTTACACCACGGGCCAGCAATTTTCGGTGGGGCAAACCGTGCCGGTTGAATACGTGTCCGGCAACCCTAAACGCTCCCGCATTGAGGGCGCGCGCAGCGGGCAGTTTAGCGGCTGGGTTATTTGCGTCACCGGAATATTCCCGCTGATTGGGCTGGTTTTCATTGTGGTCAGCCTCTATCGCGGCTGGCGCGATACCCAACTTCTGCAAAACGGCCGCATCGCCGAAGGGACGCTGGCATCCAAAGAAGCCACCAACACCCGCGTCAACGGCCGCACCGTGTACAAGTTGACCTTCGACTTTACCACCGATTTGGGCGAACACCGGCAAGCCGTTGTCAAAAGCAACCACCCCGAAAAACTGGAAGATGACGCCCGCGAGCAACTGCTCTACCATCCCAATAATCCCAAACAAACCGCGCTGGTAGACAACCTGCCCGGTGCGCCGCGCATCAATGAATTTGGCGAAATCCAGCCCGCCGGCGCCGCCGGCAGTGTGGCGGTGTTCATTGCCCCCCTGCTGGCAATTTTGCTCAACGCCGTGGCCTGCTGGGCAATGTTCCTGCTTAAATAAGCGCCATTTTTCCATTTGCCCCCCTATTTTGCCTCTGGTATACTGCTGTGAAAACAGGAGCCGGGAGTTAGGGCGTGGTTCATTTTGGCGGATTTTCAACTTTACAAATTCACCGGTTTGTATACCCGGTTAAAACGTGAAACGTAAAACGTAATGTACGATTCAGGCCGAAATCCTTACGTTTTACGCTTTACGTTTTCCGCAGCTATCCAGCAGAATCGGCAAATTTGTAAAGTTTGTGGGCTAGTGAACCATGCCGGAGTTAGAAGTTAGGATTCAGCAAATGACCAATGACAAATGACAAACCGGTTCACAATTCACAATTCACAATTCACAATTCACAATTCATAATTAACCACCATGTCCGTTCCCATTAAATTTGGCACCGACGGCTGGCGAGCCGTCATTGCCGACACCTACACATTTGCCAACGTGCGCCGCTGCGCCGCCGGGCTGGGCCGCTACCTGCTGGCCCAAAACCAGGCTGACCGCGGCCTCGTCATTGGCTACGATACCCGTTTTGGCTCGGCGGATTTTGCCGCCGCCGCCGCCGAAACGCTGACCGCGCTGGGCATCCCCGTGGCGATGTGTGATCGCCCCGCGCCCACGCCCGCCGTATCGTTCACCATTCTGGACCGGCAGGCCGCCGGCGCGGTCATCATCACTGCCAGCCACAACCCCGGCAACTACAACGGCTTCAAAATCCGGCCCGATTACGCCGGTTCTGCCCGCCCGGAAATTGTGCAGGCCATCGAGTCTCACATTCCCGCCGAGGCCGAATCACTGCGCCTGCCGGCGCAGCAGGCCCGCGAGCGCGGCCTGCTCCAATCCATCAACCCCCTGCCCAACTACCGGGCGCAGCTCAACCGGCTGGCCAACTTTGAGCGAATCAAAGCCGCCGGTTTCCGCGTGGCCGTGGATGCCATGCACGGTGCGGGCGGCGGTTTGTGGCCGCAACTGCTGGCGGGCGGCGCCACCACCGTCACCGAACTGCGCGGCGAGGCCAATCCCAACTTTCCGGGCATGCACAACCCGGAACCGCTGGCCCACAACCTGCAACCCCTCATAGCCACCGTGCAGGCCGGCGGGGTGGACGTCGGCTTTGCCCCGGACGGCGACGCCGA
>RFJF01000269.1 GCA_003695455.1 Chloroflexota bacterium | reverse complement strand
CCCCCACCCCCACGCCCTTCCCCTTCTTTGTGGCCTCGCACAGCAGCAAAAACAATTGCGCCGACACGGGACTTGAGGGTATTGTAAACGGCCCCAACGGGCTGCCCATAGCCGGGGTGCAGGTTCAGTACGGTGAAATTGGCGTAGCCGGCAGTCGCTTTATTGCCACCACCGATAACAACGGTCGCTACGGCGCGCTGTTAATCCCGGGGGCCAGCAAACCGGCCTCTTACCAATCACACAACTGGTACGCCTACATTCTGGAAAACGGCCGCCGCGCCAGCGACGAGTTCCGCTTCACTACGGACCCCATTTACGCCAACAACCCCGATTACTGCGGCCGTGATCAGGACACCAACGGCAACACCACCAACAGCAACGAACTCCGACCCGGCTGTCTGCTGGACCCGTGTAAAAACAGTAGCACCATTCAGGTAAAGGTCATCAACTGGCAGCAGCAGCGCACATCTAACTAACGCAGAGTTTGCCGGTCCGCCCAACAGTAAATAAATTGATGATTGGGCCAACACGTACTTAAAAAACTCCGGTTTTGCCGGAGTTTTTCTTTGGCGATGACCGGACAAGCGGCTTGTGCATACTCGCAGCGGGTGGTAGAATTGCATTTTTGATGCGCCCATTTTTGGCGATGCAGAATAACCAAACCACAAACATACTACAAGAAAGCTGGAGAAAATATGCGCGTTTTAATTACGGGTGGAGCAGGTTTTTTGGGGTCGCATTTGTGTGACCGCTTTTTGGCCGAAGGTCACAGCGTGATTGCCATGGACAACCTGCTCACCGGCAACACTGCCAACATTGAACACCTTGCCGGCCACGAACGATTCCATTTTATCAAACACGATGTAACCAACTACATTTACGTTGAAGGCCCGCTGGACGCCGTGCTGCACTTTGCCTCGCCGGCCAGCCCCATTGACTATCTGGAGTTCCCCATTCCCACGCTCAAAGTGGGGGCGCTGGGCACGCACAAGGCGCTCGGTTTGGCCAAGGCCAAAAATGCCCGGTTTCTGCTGGCCTCTACCTCTGAGGTGTACGGCGACCCACTCATCCATCCCCAAACCGAAGATTACTGGGGCAACGTGAACCCCATTGGCCCGCGCGGTGTGTACGACGAAGCCAAACGCTTTGCCGAAGCAATGACCATGGCCTACCAGCGCTACCACGGGCTGGATACCCGCATTGTGCGTATTTTTAACACCTACGGCCCGCGAATGCGGCAGGAGGATGGACGGGTAGTGCCAAACTTTATTGCGCAGGCACTGCGCGGTGACCCGCTGACCGTGTACGGCAAGGGGCAGCGCACCCGCGCCTTCTGCTTTGTCAGCGATCTGGTGGAAGGCATCTACCGCCTGCTTATGTCCAATGAAAAGGAACCGGTCAACATTGGCAACCCGTCAGAAATGTCAATTCTGAATTTTGCCAAAAAAGTCATCGAACTGACCAACAGCACATCGGAGATTACATTTATTGAACCCACCGATATGCGCATCAAAGATGACCCCAAAGTTCGGCGGCCAGACATTACCAAAGCCCGCACCATCCTGGGATGGGAACCCACCGTACTGCTGGAAGACGGGCTGGCCCAAACCATTGAATATTTCCGCCCGCTTGTTTTGAAATAATGCACCCAACCCCACCATTGCACCCGGCGCAAAAATTTCTAGCGCTGGCCCTGCCGCCTGTTTCCGTCAACGGCAGAGTTCAGCGGTTTCTGGTTGCCGCGGTAACGCTGGCACTGGCGTTGCTGCTGGCCTGGCTGCCGCTGAAAATGGCTGTGCTGGCAACCGGTGGCGTCATCTTTTTGACTCTGGCGCTGCTACAACCGTCGCTGGTGCTGCTGGCACTCATTCCCGTGATTCCATTCAGCAGCCAACTGGCGCTGCCGCTGGGCGGGGCCAAAGCCGGCGCTATGGAGCTGCTGCTGCTGCTGGCCGTGGCGCTGTGGCTGCTAAAAATTCTCAGCAGTGATGCCGTGTGGGGCAAGCCGTTCAAAATTACGCACGGGCCGCTGCTGGCGCCGTTTGCGGTGCTGCTGGCCGCGGTGGGGCTATCGTGGCTCAATGCGCTGTCCATTCGCGCCAGCCTGATTGAAACCATAAAATGGGCCGAAATGCTGCTGCTGGTGCTGTTTATTGTCAACCTGCTGCCGGCCCGGCATATCAAATGGGTGGTGCTGGTTATTTTGCTCACCGGCGTGGCGCAGGCTGCACTGGGGCTGTACCAGTTTGTGTTCAAGGTGGGGCCAGACGGTTTTCTGCTGTTCGACGGGCGATTTCTGCGCGCCTACGGCACATTCGCGCAGCCCAATCCGTACGCCGGCTACCTGGGGTTGGTGTTACCGCTGGCGTTGTCGCTGACGTTGTGGGCATTTGAGGCCAGCCCGTCTGCGCGTTCCGTAAAATGGGCCGCATTCGGCTCTGGCGGGCAGAACCGGGCGGTGCAGTTGATGTATCTGCCGGCCCGGCTGGCGCTGTTCAGCCTGCCGCTGGCTGTGATGCTGGCCGCCCTGTTTGCCAGCCAGTCGCGCGGAGCGTGGCTGGGATTTGCCGGCGCGGCGCTGGTTACGCTGGTGGTGCGCAGCAAAAAAATGGCCGTGCTGGTAGCCGTAACCGGCCTGCTGGTCGTGCTGGGGTTGCTGCTGGCCGGTTCGCTGGGTAGTGGTGGAGCATCCGCTGACGCCGGTGACGAAAACGCGGTGACCGCCATTGTCACCCGTCGCTTTGTGGCCGCCGCCCGGATTTTTGAAATTACCGACGTGGCTACCACACCGGTAACAGACGCCAACTTTGCCACCGTTGAACGGCTGGCCCACTGGCAGGCCGCCCGTGATATGTGGCGCGACCACCCGTGGCTGGGCGTGGGCTTTGGCAATTATGCCGTCATTTACCCGGCCTACGCGGTTGGACGCTGGCTGGACCCGCTGGGGCACGCGCACAACTACCTGCTCAATTTGGGTGCAGAAACGGGGCTGGTGGGCACACTGGCCTACCTGATTTTTTGGATTTGGATTTTTACGGTATCATGGCTGGTTGTGTACCGCGGCAACGGCTTTGAAAAAGCTGTGGCTGCCGGGGCAATGGGTGTATTTACCCATTTAAATATTCACAATCTTGTCGATAATTTATATGTGCAGGGAATGTATTTGCACGTTGCCATCATTATGGGTCTGGTTTCGGTAATTTACCTGCGTCAACACATAACAAGTGAGAGAGTTTGATTTTGTCCATCCTGCAAAATATCAGCAACGTTTACCACAGTAACCCCAAAGAATTCAGACGGTTTGTAAAATTTGCGCTGGTTGGCGCGCTGGGCGCCATCATTGATTTTACCCTGCTGAATGTTTTGCGCGGCTATTTTGGCTGGCCGCTGCTGTGGGCCAATACCACCTCGGTCAGTGTGGCAATTGTCAGCAACTTTGTCTGGAATCGACTGTGGACTTTTCCGGAATCGCGCAACCGCAAAAAACGCAAACAGCTTCCGCAGTTTGCGTTGGTTAACATTGTGGGGCTGGTCATCAATAATGTGATTGTGGTGGGGTTGGATGCCGTTTTTGTGCCGTTTATGGGCGAGCCGTACAGCTACAATGTGGCCAAGCTGATTGCCATTGGCATTGTGCTGCTCTGGAATTTTGGGGCCAACCGGCTGTGGACCTACCGGGGATTGTGATTCCAGAATCCAGAGGCCGGAAACCAGAATTCCAGTCACCCTACAGTTAAACCAGTCCACAGATGGACACAGATTTTCACGGATTTTTTAATAATTTTTGCTTTTATCTGTGTTCATCTGCGTGAATCTGTGGATAAATTTAACCTGTTACTCAGAGTGCAGGGCAGCTGGTTTGGAATATAGATTCTGGTTG
>RFJF01000268.1 GCA_003695455.1 Chloroflexota bacterium | reverse complement strand
GTGTGTGGAAGAGGAAGTACGGAGTAATGGCCTACTCCTTACTCCATTTCCTGTTTGATTGCGGCTTGTTCAGGTTAAATTATTATACCTGCTTTGAAGCAGAATTGCACCTTTGTTAAAAAATTCCGGGCCGCACCCGGTTGCGGTTACCGGACGTTTGGAAATAATCGAGCCAGCCAGCGCTGCATATCTTTCATGGCCTGCACGTGCATTTTGTGAGCCGCGGGATATTCGCCGTAGGTTACATCTGCGCCAAAGGCCGTGTAAACATCGCGCGTTTTCCGCGCTTCTGCCACCGGAATCACCTCATCGCGCGAACCGTGGGCAATGAACACCGGCAGCCCTGCCAGTAGATTGGCCTGCGGTTGGGAGCCGTACACCGGCGGCATAGCCCCCGCCAGCGAGGCCGCGCCAATCGCGTCATCGGGGTTGGAGAAGATGAAGGCGTTGAGGGTGATGGCTCCCTGGCTGAAGCCCATCAGCAGGGTGCGGGTGGGGTCTACCGGGTAAAAACGGGGCAGCGCGTGCAAAAAGTGGGCCAGTTGATCGAGCGCCGCGGCCAGCGCCCCGCGTTCCGGTTCAAACTGATGGTAGTTGCCGTAACTAAACCAGGCAAAGCCGCCGTTCTGCAAATCTACCGGCGCGCGCGGAGTAACAATAGCCACGCCGGGCGGCACCGTCTGCTTAAAAATCCACATGGCCGCTTCGTTGCCGGCCCAGCCGTGCAACATAAGCACCAGCGGCGCGGGGGCCGCGGCTGTGGCCTGCGGCGGAATGTGCGCGCAGTGCACCAGCCCCGTTTCGGCGGCCAGGGCAGTGCCGGACTCTGCCCATTGCAGCGAGTCTACCCGGCAGGGAAGTTTTGGTCGGTTTGGCACATTGTTTCCTCACATGGTTT
This sequence comes from Chloroflexota bacterium, assembly GCA_003695455.1. Classification (GTDB taxonomy): domain Bacteria; phylum Chloroflexota; class Anaerolineae; order 4572-78; family J111; genus J095. Next base: position 1,040 of record RFJF01000268.1, on the reverse strand, counting down.
GCTGCCATTGTATCACAAAAAACGGCGCTGTCTACCAATTTTAACCGTCAAAATTACGCCCTGCCCGCTGATTGCTGTTATAATACAACCAGACTACCGGCCGGCGGTGCTGTGCCAAAACTGTGAAAGATGTGTGAAAGGTGATTGAAATGGATGCCACCAACCCAAATCGGGCAATGGCGGATTTCCGCGAAGCCCGGCGCAAAGCCAAAATGCAGGATATTATGGCCAGAATCAAAGGTCAGCCTGCCGATTTGCTCTCTTTTGATGATGTGAGCCAGAATTTCCGGCTGGAAGGCGGCTCGGCGCTTGGGGTGCAGGATATTCCGCTCGATTCAATTGTAGGTAGTGTGGGGCGTTACCATGATTTTAACCGCCAGTTTTTGCCCCGGCGAGACGGTTTGGCCCGCCGCTGGACCAACGTTCAACGCGGCGCAGAGGGGCTGGTCGGTTTGCCGCCCATTGAGGCCTACAAAATTGGCGATGTCTATTTTGTGGTTGACGGCAACCATCGGGTGTCGGTGGCCCGGCAAATGGAATCGCCGGCAATTCAGGGCAAAGTCACCGAGTTCAAAACCCGGATCCCCATTTCGCCGGAGGACAGCCCCGATGAAATCATCATCAAAAGTGAATACGCCACCTTTCTGGAAAAAACCAACCTTGACCATTGGCGGCCCGGCACCGATTTCAGCGTGACTGCCCCCGGCCGGATGTGGGTGCTGAACACCCAAATTGAGGCGTTTCGTTTTTTGAAAATGCAGGAATCAGGCCAGGACATACCCTACCCGGACGCCGTGACCCGTTGGCACGACGAGGTGTATCTGCCCGTCATCGAAGCCATTCGCGAAAACGGTATTTTGCGTGATTTTCCGGGCCGCACAGAAACCGACCTTTATTTGTGGATTTTCCAGCATCGCGCGGAAATGGAAGCGCAACTGGGTTGGGATGTTAACCTTGAGGCGGCCGCGCTCAATTTGATTGCGGAGCAGAGCGACAGCGCCGAACGGGTTGTGGCCCGTGGCAGTGAAAAACTGCTGGAT
>RFJF01000267.1 GCA_003695455.1 Chloroflexota bacterium | reverse complement strand
CGATTGGGCCACGGCCGGGGCCTCTTTGGGGTCAAGGTCGCGGGCATCGGTCAAAATTATGTTGGCTTCCGGCAAAACCGATGCCCCGGCGCCGGCAACAATGGTTTGCTCGCCGCGCCCGCACAGCATAGCCAGCGGCATACCGCCGATAAATCCGCTGGGCGATGTCTGGTGGGTGTTAAAATCGCCGTGGGCATCAAACCAGACCAGCGTGAAATCCGCAGACTCACGCTGGAGTGCGGCGGCCACGCCAATGCTCAGGGTGCAGTCACCCACAATTGCAACCGGCAAATCGCCTTTGGCCCGTACGGCGGCTACTTCATCGGCCAGCACCGAACAGAGGGCGCCCATGCGCTCGGTGGGGGTTCCGTTGGGCAGCGGCGTGGCAATAACCCGCCAGTTGTGGCGGGCCACGGCGGCGCGGGGCGGGCTGAAGTTGCCCATCCAGTAGGGGGCAAAAATAAAAACAGGCCTCACAGCGAATCCGCCTCGTCGCCGTATTCAATGGATTGCGGCAGAAACCATTGGCGCTGGGTGTAAATTTCAAAGCCGAATTTGTTGAACAGGTTGTAAGCGTGCGGGGTAGCGTACAGCATGGTCAGTTCGCAGCCCTGTTTTTGGGCTTCAACCAGCATGGAACACATCAGGCTGGTGGCTACGCCCTGCCGCCGGTACGAATCTGCCGTACCCAAATTCCAGATACTGGCTACGTTATCGGCAAACACTATGGTAGCCGAGCCAACCGGCTGCTCATCAAGGAAGGCCAGATAGTGCCGGATTTTGTTTTCTTTGAGCTGCGCTACCGGAAAGCGTTTGCGCATATCTTGCAGGTCAAAATCAAACACATCGTGCTGCAAACTGCAAAAAGCGGTTAGCGCCGGCACAGTAGATACGCGCTCAATTGAAACGTCCGGGTTGACGGTCAGCGCATCCGGCAGTGAGGAGAGAACCATGGCCGGCTGGGGCGGCAGGGCCTGGTACCGGCGCCGGTGCAAAAAATCCGGCCCTTCGGGAATCTGGTCGTGTACTATTTCTATGGCGTACAGCGAATTTCTGGAATAAAAGAAGGCGGCGGTATCGGCCAGCATATCGTCGGTCAGGGCCGAGGGAACCCGTGGCAGAAATACGTTGAAAATGGGCAGCGAGAGGCCGCTGTAGCCGCGCGCCCAATCGGGCATCACTTCAAACGAACCGCCCACAATGTTTCTGAAGAGCAGGGCCTGGGCCGAAATAACGTGCCGGTTTAACTTGTTTCTAACAGTCGTTGCCATCCTGTGCTGCCTGTTGTTTTGCCAAGTTAGTGGGGACAGATGGCGTGTAGCTTATACCGAAAATTTTTTACAGGCAAATTTTACGCGGCAGATGGATGGCCGGCGGTTACAAATCTGCGGTTGTCCACTCGCCGTTTTGGCGGGGCCACGGCGACATAAAATCTTCCGGCGGCACACCGAGCGCATCGGCAATGCGGTTGATGTAGTTGAAGTAGGCCGCAATTTGGGTGATGTCGTGAATGTCTTCGTCGGTGTAGCCAAACGAGCGCAGGCGCCGGATATCGTTTTGCGTCATTTGGCTGGGGGTAATGGTGAGCTTTTCTGAAAATTCCAGCGCGGCCAGTGTGTGCGGCGGCAGGCCGGCGGCGCGCCAGTTTTGGGCAAATCTATCAACCAGTGCGTCATCGTGGGCCTCTTCACGGAGGTCATGCAGATGCGCCTGCGTTCAGTAGTGACAGCCGTTGGCCTGAGAAACCACCACTGCAATCATTTCGCGGGCGGGCCGGCCCAGCAATGGCGACGAGCGGTGTACCACTGCGCCGTACAGGCGCATTGAGGCCTGCATGGCCGGCGGGCGCAGGCTCATAATTCGTACAATGTTCCACACTTTGCCGGCCCGTTTTACAGCCGAGTCGTACTCTTTCTTGAGCAGACCTGTGGCCTCCTCGTCAAAAATCCAGCGAATCCAGGGCTTCAGTTTCAAAATGGTGTGCTCCTCTGAAAATAGGCGATTCAGCGATTTAGCGATTCAGCGATTCAACGATTCAACGATTCAGCGAATGGCGATTCAGCGAATGGCAAATGAACTCTGGTTTCATTCGCGGTGTCGTCCTGAAAGGACTGTCCACCCCCTTTACTTTGGGGCAACGGCGTACTGGTGGTCGGCGTAGTGCTGGCCCATTTCGTGCAGCAGTTCGGCCAGCGTGCCCTGGTCGCCGGGCCAGGGAAAGGGGCCGCGCCGCCGCAGGTCATCCGGTTCCAACCGGGCCAAAAATTCGTCGGTGGCCTGCTGAGCCTGTTGCAGATCGCGCAGGTTTTCTGACCACAAGTTGCCGGCGCGCCGGCTTATCATAAGCCGGTTCAATTCATCATCACTCGTTATTGCCGGGGCCGGCGGCAGCGCCGGATTGTGAATGTGCTGCGCCGCCTGCAACATGCGCTGCTCCCAATCGGCCAGATGCCCCACCACATCGCTGAGCGACCAGCTATCGGGGGTGGGTTTATCTGTGAGCGCCGGCCCGGACAGTTTTTCCAGCCCGGCCATAAAGGCGTCCCGGTGGGTACGCAGGGTTTGTATGATTTCTGCCGGATTGATGGTCTGTTCAAGCTGGTCACGCCAGGCTGTAATTTCGGCGGCGTGGCGGCGTTCGTGTTCAACCATAATGTCAATGATGTAACTGCGAATGGTCACAATCCGGCCGCGCCGTTCGTGGCGGCGGTCAATTTCTGTGTAATCAATGGAGCTGAGCAGCTCCAGAATTTGCCGGTGAACGGCGTCAGCCTCGGCCAGCAGTTGGGCCAGGGTCATTTGCCGGCCTGCTTCCACCGATTGCCGGTTGTGCTGCTCCACTTCTACCCCGGCAATTTCGTTGGCCTGGTCGTTTATCATAAGCGGCAGAATGTGCAAACTGCGCCGGTCCCAGCCCAAAATGTGGGCCAGCACATCTTGCACGGTCCAGCCATCGTAAATGAACAGTTGCGTCAATTCTCGCTGAGACAAGCCCTCAATAGATTTGAGCAGTTCTTCGCGCCCAAATTTGAGGTAGTTGATAATTTCTGTCAGGGTGCTCATGCAATCTCCTCTATCACTTCTGCAGCTAAATCGTAGCGGCCGAACGCGGGAATCAGGTAGATGCCCTGCGCAAACTCGCGGATGTGCGCAATTAATTGGCGGGCAATGCGCACGCCGGTTTGGGCCGATTGGCTGCCTGCGCTGCGCATTTGCTGCCGCATTTCATCCGGAATATTGATGCCGGGGACTTCGTTATGCAAAAATTCGGCGTGGCGGCCGTTGTACAGGGGCAGTACCCCGGCCACAATGGGCAGCGACCACGGCCCAAACTCGGATTCGTAGCGGGCAATAAAAGCCCGGGCTTCCTGCGGGTTGTAAATGGGCTGGGTGAGCGCAAAATCGGCGCCGCTTTCAATTTTTTTGCGCAGCACTTTCAGCTCGCGCTGCGGGTCTGCGGGGGTCAGGTTGAGGGCGCAGCCCACCAGAAAATTGGTTGGCTGCGAGAGCGGCTCGCCGCTGTGGTCAACACCGGCGTTGAATTGCTGTTTGAGCAGTTTGATTAGCCCGGTGGGTACTACATCGTAATCATTGAGCGCGTCCGGGTAATCACCAATCGAGGTCGGGTCGCCCATGACCGCAAAAATGTTACGCACGTTCAGCGCGTGAGCGGCCAGCAGGTCGCCCTGCACGCGCAAAATGCTGCGCCCACGGGTGGGAAAATGCAACACGGTTTCCAGGTCCAGCCGGCTTTGGATGAGGTGGCACATGGCCCACGGGCTCATCCGCATGCGGGCGCGGGGGCTGTCGGCCACGTTGATGGCGTTGGCCCCGGCCTCTTTCAGCAGCCTGGCGCCGGCCAACACCTTTTCGCCGCTGAAGCCTTTGGGCGGGCTGAGTTCAACCGTGACCACAAACTGCCCGTTTTGCAGGCGGCGGGCCATGCGGGTGGGTTCTACCGCCGACACCGGCCCCACGCCTTCGGCGTCTTCGCCGGGCAGTTTGGGCAGCGCCGTGATTTGCGGGGCGGGGTCATCAAGCGCGGCGCGCATGTGGGTGATGTGTTCGGCGGTGGTGCCGCAGCAACCGCCCACCAGCCGCGCCCCGGATTCAACCAGCGCCAGCGCGTATTCGCCAAAATATTCCGGGGTGGCGGGGTACATTATCCGCCCGCCAATGCGTTCGGGCCAGCCGGCGTTGGGCTGCGCCGAAAGGTAAATATGCGGCGGCACGTGCCGGGCCAGTTGGCGCAGGGCGCGCAGTACGCCGCTTGGCCCCAGAGAGCAGTTGATGCCGATAACCTGAATAGGCAAACTGCCCAGTTCCTCGGCTACTTTTTGCGGGGTGTGGCCCAGCGCGGTGCGCATATCCTCAGAAAACGTCACCTGCGCCACAATGGGGATGTCTGCCGAAACGGCGCGGGCCGCCACCACGGCTTCTTTGAGGGCGGCAATATCGGCAAAGGTGTCAAAAATGAGCAGGTCCACTCCGGCTTCAATCAGCGCGGCAGTTTGCTCGCGGAAGATGCCGGCCACTTCCGCTTTCTGCAACCGGCCCAGCGGAGCCAGCCACTGGCCCAGCGGCCCCACGGTTCCGGCCACAAACACCTCCCGGAACGAGGCATCAACCACCCGTTTGGCAAGCTGCACCCCGGCCCGGTTAATGTCAACGACGCTGCCGGCCAAATTGTATTCGGCCAGCCGGATGCGGTTGGCGCCAAAGGTGTTGGTCTGAATCACGTTGGAACCGGCCTGAATGTAACTGCGGTGAATTTCGGCGATGATGACCGGGTCGGTCAGATTCAGTTCATCAAAGCAGCGCTCGGTGGGGATGCCTTTGGAATAAATCATGGTGCCCATTGCGCCGTCGGACAGCAAAGGGCCGCTTTTGAGTGACTCAAGAAATTTACTGGACATAATTATCAATTACCAATGACCAAATTATCAATGACCAATGTCAAATGACAGATGACTGATGACAAATGACCAGCGACAAATGTCAATTCTAGTTTTTTAACTTTTTGGGGAGCTGTTTTTCAACGTACAGCTTGCCGGATGGTGTCACGCTCAACCGGCCGGTTTTGGTGATTTTTATCCAGCGTCGCTGCGTGGCTGTGGTTTTCAGGCTGCTTTCCAGATTGAGCGGCACCCGGATTTTGGCCGCTTTGTAGCAGGTGAAAACGTGATCGGCGGTGATGGGTTTGGATTTTAGCAGGTACTGCAAATAATACAAAAATACCAGATTGCGTTCTTCGTTGGTAATGGGGAATTTGGCATCCATAAATTCTACCAGCGACACGCGGTCTTCCTGCGCCGAAAGGTCAAGGTCTTTCAGGGCGGCGTAACCGGGTTGTGCAGCCGTGGTTTCTGGTTCCGGAGAAGGAGCCGGCGGTGCGGCGGGCGGGGCAGCCGGCGCTTTTTGCGACGGCCCGGGTTTGGCAGCGGGTGGCGGAGCCGCTGTTTTGCGCGGGGTGCGCCGCCGGCGTTTGGCGGTGGTTAATTCTGTGGCGGCGTCTTCGCCAATGAAGTGGACTTTAAAGTCGTTGTAAATTGCTCTGACAAATGATTCGGTGCCTTCAACTTCAAGAATGCCCTGCAACAAATCAATTTTCAGTTTGGTGGTCATTGGCCTTCTCCCGGATTACCGGCAAATGAAAATGCGAGCGTGTGACTCGATTATATCACATTCTCACAAATCTTTGAAACGGT
>RFJF01000266.1 GCA_003695455.1 Chloroflexota bacterium | reverse complement strand
CCTGCCAGTTGTCAAAGTGGGGATTCACTTCCACCGAGACCGGTTTGTCGGTGCCGGCGAAAATCTCGGCGATTTCGTGGATGGCCTGCATAAACGGCTTGCCGGATACCTGCACGTGGCGGGGGTTGGTGGTCACGCCATCAATGTCCCACATATCCAGCGCGTATTTGATTTCATCGACGATAGCACTGTCTAAAAAGAATTTCATAAGCTTTTCTCCATATCAAACTAGTAAATTGTCATTTTTCTTGGAGTTACGAAGTTGCCTCAAAAGTGTCATTCTGCGGCCGTAGGCCGAAGAATCTCCGTATTTTACCCCAGCGGTGGAGATTCCTCGTCGCTGCGCTCCTCGGAATGACAATTGAGGGTGAACTGCATAATTCCTGTTTTATTCTGTCCGGGGTTTTGTTGCCCCGGATGTGTTTCTGCCGGCTGTTGGCGGAAGCTCCAACTCAGCCGGTTACTTCCAAAACAATGCGATTGAGTTGCTCCGAACTACCGCCCACCAGCACATCGAACAGGCCCGGCTCCACACGCCATTCCATGTTTTGGTCCAGCAGGGACAGCTTGTCGGGCGTGATGGTAAACTCGACGGTTCTTGTTTCGCCCGGCTCCAGTGAAATCCGACAAAAATCCTTGAGCGCTTTCACCGGGCGGGTAACGCTGCTCACCTGGTCGTGAATGTAAAGCTGAACAACTTCGTCGCCGGCCCGCCTGCCGCGGTTGGTCACGTTGACCAGCACGCGGGTGGTGTCTCCGGCAGCAATGTGGTCTGACGTCAATCTCAGGTTGCTGTAGGCAAAGGTGGTGTAGCTCAGGCCGTGCCCAAATGGATACAGCGGTTGAGTGGTAGAGAACAGGTATCCACGTTTGGCCGAGGGGCGATGATTGTAATACACCGGCAATTGTCCCACCGAGCGCGGAAACGACACCGGCAGCTTGCCGCCGGGATTCACGTTGCCAAACAACACATCGGCCACCGCCGTTCCCGTTTCTTGCCCCAGATACCAGCATTCCAGAATGGCAGGAGCATTTTTGGCGATGAAATTGATAGTCAGGGGGCGCCCGTTAATGAGCACTACGACGGTTGGTGTCCCGGTAGCCAGTACGGCCTCTGCCAGTTCATCCTGCCGCCCCGGCAAGTTCAGGTCATCCCGATCGCCAATGTGGTCAAACCACCACCCTTCGCGGCAGGTGCTTTCATTGCCCCCCAGAACCAGAATGGCGGCATCTGATTGCCGGGCCAGTTTTACGGCCTTCGCAATGCGGGGCGTGTCATCTGCCGGGTTGCCGGGGGTGACATCGTTTTGATGCCAGGCGGCATACCCCTGTACCCCTTCGGTGATGCGGCACCCTTCAGCGTGCCGTACCTTGACCCGCCCCCCAACTTTTGCCGTGATGCCATCGAGCACCGTGACGCCGGTTT
>RFJF01000265.1 GCA_003695455.1 Chloroflexota bacterium | reverse complement strand
GTGCCCCATTGGTTCTTCTGTGGCACGAGCAATGGCCCGGCAATCGGCCTGACTAAAGGCAAATCGACCGCCGTAATTCACGTAAATTGTGGCGTCTGCGCCGGCCAGCCGGGGTAATTGTCCAAACACCAGTTGGTGAGCCATACCCTGCCGGGGACCGACCACCCGGGTTCCCTGCAACGCCGGGTGGCTAAAAACAGGCAACGCCAGATTCTTGTCTTGCGCCAATTGCCGGATGGCATCCAGACCCGTCAACCCCGGCGCAACCATCACCCCGCCGGCACCGACCTGTTTGGCAAAATAGGCATTCTCAAGGATTTGGTGGGCCGGGGCAGTAATATTTGGCACGTACAGGCAATGGCTTCCGCTCTGTTGGTTGACCGTTTGTACCGCGTCGGCGCAACGCTGCACGCGCTCTTTAAATGGGGCAAAGGGTTGGTTAGCCAGCCCGTGGTCGTCTTTAACAATATCGATGCCGCCCAGGGCAAATTGCCGGGCCAGATGGGCCAAATTTTTCGCCGACAGCCCCATAGGTTTGAGCGCCGTACACAACAGGGGCCGGTGTTCGGCTTGTACCAGCTTTCGTAACCCGGCCCGACCAAATTTTGGGCCGGGGTAATGCTGCAACAACGCGTCGGGCAAACTGATACGTTCGACCCGGATGTTGAGCTGCATACTGGTATTGCCAAAAATTACATTGAGAAGTTGGGTTAGCTCATTGCCGGCCGTTTCTACGGCATAACTGATGACTACCTCAAAATCATCTGTTGGCAGGGGATGCAACGACTCGATGCGGCCAACCACAGCGGCCCGAATATCATCGTTCGGTAACAGGGTTTCCGGTAGTTCTACTGTTTGTTCCAGACAAATGCCTGAAGCCCGCCGGCGTGCTGTAGCCTGACTCTCCGCACCCAGCCGGTAGGTTACGGTGAATCTCTGACCGGAGAGTGACAGGTGTGTCTGTGGAAAAATCATCAAAGTTTGGTATTTTGCTGTTGGTTACAGTGTTTGACCAGCCACGTGGCGTGCTGTGGCGTGCATCATCTCCTGCAGGGCCGGGTAGGTGTTGATGTACTGATCAACATAAAATTGGTAGGCGTTGTGCATTGTTTGATTGGGTTCAATACGATTGCGGACTTGTACCATTTGATTGGCGGCAATTTGCATGTCTGGGTACAGGCCGGCAGCCACCGCACCCAAAATAGCCGACCCCAAAGCCGGCCCGTCGGGGACGGCGGTAAAGGTGATAGGTACATTACTCACATCAGCGTGAATTTGCATCCACAGGGGGCTTTTGGTGGGGCCGCCTGCGGCAATCATTTCTTCAACCCGGTACCCGTTTTGCCGAAATGTACGTAATATGTGTTCCGTACCGTAGGCAATACCTTCGATGATGGCCCGGTAAATGTGGCCGGTGGTATGCTTGAGTGATAGGCCGCGGATAATTCCCCGGGCTTCGGGGTCAACGTATGGCGTTCGATTGCCTTGCCAGTAATCCAGCACAACCAAACCTTCGGAGCCGGGTGGAATGTTGGCAGCCAACTCATTCAGGATGGCGTAAACATCAACACCGCGCCGGGCAGCCAAAGCTGATTCTTTGCCGCAGAAATTTTCTTTAAACCATTTAACCACTGAGCCGGTAGAGGCATCAACTGACCTTCCCTCACTATAGTGGACGTAGGATTAAGCCCGATTGGGTACGGCTACTGATTTGGCACTGCCGGTTCTTTAACAACAGCTGATAGGCTGCAGCGGAAAATCGCCAGGTTGGCAAAAGGTCGGCCCCGGGCCCGACCACAGCGGTACAAACCGATTGCAGCGCTGGCTGCGGCTGCTGGAAAACTGGCGTTTGCAGGGTCACATCGGGCCGCACGAGTTTGCCGCCGCCCGCCGCGAACTGGCCGAGGCCGGCCTGGCCCACTGGACCGAACAGGCCGGCGGTCACGGCCTCGAGGTCCTGGCCCGGCTGCTGGACGACCAAAAAAATGCCCGCTGCACCTTGAAGGGGACACTAAAGTCCCCCCGGTTGTCAAGACAGTGAGTCTTAGTCAGTGAAGTCCTGCGCGTCTGACAGAAAGAGGCGTATTTGTGGGCACCGGTCATCCGACCCAAACACTTTGGGATTCAGTCAAGTTTTTTTTCGGGAAAGAGTTCCAGCACACCGGCTGCGGTAGCGCGGCAAATGCCGCGCTCGGTAATCAAACCCGACACCAACCGGGCCGGCGTGACATCAAATGCGTAATTGGCCGCCGGACTATCGGCGGGCGTTAGCAACACTGACGTGTGCTCGCCGTCTGACAGACCGGCAATATATTTTACCTCGGTTGCGTCACGCTGTTCGATGGGAATTTCCTTAACGCCGTCTTGCATCTGCCAATCAATAGTAGATGACGGCAGCGCCACATAAAACGGAACGTCATTATCATAGGCAGCCAGCGCCTTGAGATAGGTACCAATTTTGTTGGCTACGTCACCGGTGTAGGTTGTGCGGTCGCTGCCGGTAATGACCAGGTCAACCATTTGGTGCTGCATCAGATGGCCGCCCACATTATCGGCAATAACCGTATGGGGTACGCCGTGCTGGCCAAGTTCCCAGGCCGTTAGCCGGGCCCCCTGATTGCGCGGCCGGGTTTCATCAACCCAAACGTGAACATTGATGCCCCGGTCATGGGCAGCATAAACCGGCGCGGTGGCTGTACCGTAATCAACAAAGGCCAACCAGCCGGCATTACAGTGCGTCAGAATATTCACAGGTTCACCCTGCTTGCGCCGGCTGATTTCCTCAATCAAGCTGAGACCGTGCTCGCCAATTCTGCGGCAAAACTCGGCGTCTTCATCGGCAATGATTTGCGCTGTTTGAAGTGCGGCTTCAATTTTGGCCTCAATGTCGCTACCCGCAGCCTCGATGGCTGCCAGTTGCCGCTGCACCGCCCATTCAAGATTGATGGCCGTGGGTCGGGTAGCCTTCAATTTTTCGGCGTCAGCCTCAAGCGCGGCGCTAAAGGCGTCAGCATTGTGGCGCGGCGCGTGCAACGCCGCAATGTACATCCCGTATCCGGCGGTGGCGCCAATCAACCCGGCCCCACGTACGTGCATCTCAAAAATTGCAGTCGCCACTTCATCCACCGAGGTCAAATCTTCGATGACAAATTTGTGGGGCAAATAGCGCTGGTCAATAATTTGAACCACGCCGGGGTTATCTTTTTTTAACCAGATTGTGCGATAATGTTGACCGTGGACGTTCATTGTCTTATCCGTTCCAGTTTTTGTTTGATTAAATCATTTTGGGTAATTGCGAGGACCAAATCCGCTTTTCGTTTTGAATTGCGGCATCCATATTATTTAACGTCACTGCCTAAACGGCACATCAGCCCGATATGGTCAGGCACAGGGCAGGCTCAATCCATGTCCGATACCCGTTTCCAGACCGATTTCGACAGTTCTGTGGCGCGGGCGGCAATGGCCTCTTCATCCAGCGTGAGTACCTGCCGGTCTTTCATCAGCATTTGCCCCCCGGAAATGGTGTGTGTCACGTGGCTGCCATCCATGCCAAAAATAAGCTGCCACGGGTAATTGCCGTCTGTGAGCAGCGTGTAGGGTACGTAATCCAGCAAAATAATGTCGGCAAAGGCGCCGGCCTTGAGCGCGCCCACCGGTTTGGGGAAGAAGATGCCCGCAATTTGGGCATTGTTGGCAAAGGCCATGTGGATGAGCGTATCGCCCGGCATGGCGCGGGGGTCGCCCTGATTGATTTTGTGCAGCAGGTAGGCGGTGTGGATTTCGGTGAACATGTTGTTGGTAAAACCGTCGTTGCCCAGCCCCACGGTAATGCCTTTGCGGAGCATGGTTTCTACTTTGGCCACGCCCACCGCGTTGTTCATATTACTGCGCGGCTGGTGGCTGACTTTGGATTTGGTAGCCCGCAGCGAGTCCATTTCAAAGGCGTCTACGTGAATGGCGTGCGCCACCAGCGTTTTTGGCCCCAGAATTTCCCGTTTTTCCAGCCGTTCTGCTACCCGCAAATTGTACTTTTTCAGGCTGTCGGCCTGGTCCGCCTTGTCCTCTGCCAAATGGATGTGAAAGCCGCTGTTCAGCCCGCGCGCGGCATCCACGCAGGCCTCCAGCGTGGAATCACTCACAGTGAAACTGGCGTGCAGCCCAAACGAGCCGCCCAGTTTGGGGTTGGGGTCGGCCTGCAATTTTTTGAGAAAGCGCACATTCTCGGCAATGCCCGCCGCGGTACCGGATGGCCCGTTGCGGTCGGTTACCTCGTAGCAGAGCGCCGCCCGCAGGCCGCTCTCGGTGACGGCCTCGGCCAGCGCATCCAGCGAGCCGTCAATGGCGGTGGGGCTGGCGTGGTGGTCAATCAGGGTGGTGGTTCCGTGCCGAATGGCGTCTACCAGCGCCACCAGCGCGCTGTACTTGCTGTCTTCCAGCGTCAGCGCCCGGTCAATTTTCCACCACAACCGTTCCAGAATTTGCATAAAATTCTCCGGCGGTTCACCGGGGATGGCCATGCCCCGCGCAAACGCGCCGTAAAAGTGGGTGTGGGCGCAAACCATGCCCGGCATCACAATTTTGCCGCCGGCGTCCAGTTTTTCGGCATCCGGATATTTTTGCTCAAGCTCAAACGTGCGGCCCACCTCAACAATGGTGTCGCCCTCAAAATAAACCGCGCCGTAGGGCAAAACCTGCCCCGGTTCGTCAAACGTAATAACAGTACCGTTAGTGATTAACATACGTCGCCTCCATTGGTGATGCTTTCATTGTAGTCGTGGGTCAATGCCGGGTCAATTTCCGGCCAATAAAACTTTAGTCTTATGTT
>RFJF01000264.1 GCA_003695455.1 Chloroflexota bacterium | reverse complement strand
TCTCCGGCCAGGCCGGGCTGCCCCTCAACCCGGTCAAAGGCATCGTTGCGGGTCAGCAGGCGGCTCAGCCGTACCCGGTCCGGCGCATCCAGCACCACAAATCGGGCCGCCGGAAATAATTCAACGGCGTGCCAAACTTCATCCCGCCCGCGCAGCCCGTCGAACAGCACCGGCTGCCGGGCCGCATCCTGCCGGAGCGCCAGCCGGCTGAGGGCGTGGGCCATGCCGCCGGGGTATTTTTGCCGGTAGCGGGCGGTGTACTCAAACCGTTTGAGGCGGTCGGTTTCTAACTGCACCGGCCGGCCGGCCTCGGTTTGCATGGCGGCAATGATGGTGTCGTCGGTGAGCGCGCGCCGGTTGGGCAGCAGGGTAAACGGCACGCGGCGCTGCAAACCTGCCACCACCGTGGATTTGCCCACGCCGGTCAGCCCCACCAGAATCACCAGCGGCAGGGTGGCAAGCGGCGCAAACCCGGCCGGAAAATCGGCGGGATGGGTTGAAAAGGCCAGATTATCGCTTAAAAATTTCATACGGGCCATTCTACCCGCAAGCGGCGGGCTTTGTCAATTGACGTTTGCTCCGCCCCTTTATCCGTGCTACAATTTTATCTTGCTGTTGCGAGGCGGTTTCCGGAAATTGGTTATTCGTCATTCATCATTCGTAATTGGAACTGTTATGCAAACTCTCATCAAAATTGTTTTGACCACCATGGTCGCGGCCGTTATTTTTACTGTGGGCGCAGGCGCCGGTTTTGCCATGCGCGATTACTGGGCCGATGACCAGCCGCCGCCGCAGGCCGAGCAGGATTTGGCGTTGTATTGGGAAGTCTGGAACCGCGTGCGCGAGCAGTTTTACGGCGGCGTTCCCCCCGACGCCAACACCACCTACGGCGCCATTAAAGGCTCATTGGCCACGCTGAATGACCCGTACACAGTTTTTTTGGAGCCGGAACCGGCGGCGCAGGAAAAAGCCCAGCTCGAGGGGCAGTTTGGCGGAATTGGCGCGTTTGTGCAGCAAAATGAGGCCGGCGAGATTGTGCTCAACCCCATGCGCGGGCAGGCCGCAGAAAAGGCCGGGCTGCTGGAAGGTGACGTGCTGCTGGCTGTGGACGGCGCGGATATTCTGCCGGAAATGTCCATTGAAGATGTGGTTAACCTGATTCGCGGCGAGGTGGGCACGCCGGTGGCGCTCACTGTGCGCCGTCAGGGAGAAACCGACCCGGTGGAGCTGACCATCGTTCGGGCCATCATCGAGACCCCCAGCGCCGACTGGCGGCTGCTGGAACAGGACCCCACTATCGGGTACATCCAACTCCGGGCGTTTACCGAGCGCAGCAGCGATGAAATAAATGATGCCTTTGACGAGTTGATTACCCAGGGCGCAAAATCCTTTATTTTTGATTTGCGCGGCAACGGCGGCGGCCTGCTGGATGCGGCGGTCAATATTGCCAGCCAGTTTTTGCGCGATGGCGTGGTGGTTAAAGAAGACCGGCAGGGCGAGGGGGAACGCGTTTACAATGTTCATTCCGGCGGCAAGGCGCTGGACCAACCGGTGGTGGTGCTGGTGAACGGCGGCACAGCCAGCGCCAGCGAGATTGTGGCCGGCGCGTTGCAGGATACCGGCCGGGCCACGCTCATCGGTGAAAAAACGTTTGGCAAAGGCAGCGTGCAGCTAATTTACGAACTGTCTGACCACTCTCGTCTGCACGTGACGGTAGCCAAATGGTTTACTCCCAACGGCAACGCCATTGACGGCACCGGCCTGCAGCCGGACATCGAATCGTTGTTTACCGAGGATGACCGGGCCAACGGCCGCGACCCGCAACTTGAGCGCGCCATTGAATTTTTGCAAAACAGGGAATACGCCGGCAAATAATGGCGTTAAATGATGAGTGACCAATGACCGGTAACGACCACATAAAAATAATTGCCACCAACAGAAAAGCCCGCCACGATTACATCATCGAAGATACCATTGAGGCGGGACTGGTACTGACCGGCAGCGAAATCAAATCTATCCGCGCCGGTCAGGTTAATTTGCGCGACGGATACGCCGTGATTGCCGAGGGCGAGGCGTGGCTGCTGAACGTTCATATTTCCACCTATAAACAGGCCAGCTTTCAAAACCACGAACCGCGCCGCCCGCGCAAACTACTCCTGCATCGCCGCGAGATTAACCGGCTGGTTGGCAAATTGCAGGAAAAAGGATTAACATTAGTGCCGCTTAAAATTTACCTGCGACACAGCCGGGCCAAAGTCGAACTCGGGTTGGCGCGCGGTAAAAAATTACACGACAAACGGCAGGCCATGCGAGAGCGTTCGGATCGACGGCAGATGGAGCGCGCGTTGGGACGCCGCACCAAAGGACACGATTGAGGGATTAATTGATGAACGCCGGCAACCTGTTTCAATTTACGCAGTACCAGCCCCGCCCGCTGGAAATTATCGATACCACCCTGCGCGAAGGCTCGCAGAGTTCACTGCTGCACGACCACTACAAATACTTTTTCAGCCAGGAAGACAAAATGGAAATTGCCCGCGCGCTGATTCAGTACGGGGTCAAGTTCATTGAACTGTTCGCCCCCATTGTCAGCCCGCAGGAAAAAGACGATTGGGCCGCCATTCGCTCGGTGCGCAACGGGCTGGTGATGCAAAAGGGGTACACATTTTTGCTGGCTCACGTGCGCTGCCACCCGGACGACGTGGAATCGGCCATTGAGGCCGGGGCCGATGGCCTCAATTTTTACATTGGCCTGTCTGATGTGTCTCGCAATTACAACCACGGCAAAGATTTTGATGCCATCATCACCCGCGCCCGCAACCTGCTGGAAGATGTGGGCCGCAACCACCCCAATCTCATCCTCCGCTTCAGCGGCGAAGACGCCTTCCGCACCCCTGAGGCCAACCTGTTCCGCGTGTACGATGAAATTGCCCCCCACGTGGTTCGCTTTGGCACGCCCGATACCGTGGGCATTGCCACGCCCGCCGGAGTCCGGCGGCGGATTGAGGTACTGCGCCAACGGTACCCCAATGTTGACCTGGAAGGTCACTTTCACCACGACCGCGGCTTTTCGCTGGTGAACGCGCTGGAAGCCGTCAACGCCGGAATGCGTTACGTGCAAACTACCCTGCTCGGTGTGGGTGAGCGCTCCGGTATCACCTCGATGACGGAACTGCTGTTCAATATGCACATTGACAAAATGTACGACCATTTGGAAGGTTACAATCTGCGTGGCAGCTACCCCATCAACGTGATGTTTGCCTCAAAATTGCGCAAGCTGGTGCCGTCGCGCGAGCCGGTGAGCCTGACCAATCGCACCCACACTGCCGGGGTACATCAAAAAGCCGTGCTCAATTACGCCAACACCTACGAGCCATTTCCGCTGGACCAGTTTGGCGTGAGCGAAAGCGAAATGCTGCTTGGCCCGCTCAGCGGCTGGAATATGATTTACTACTTCCTCAAGGAAATCAAATATTACAATCTGGGCGAAGGCACGGCCCGCAAAATTGCCAAAGTTTTCAAGGAACGGGTTTACAACCTTGGCCCGGACGATTCACCCACCCAAATTCTCACCGACATTGCCGAAAATGAGTTTGGCCTGAGCCGGCTCTCGGCGCCGGAACGGGTGCGGGGCAACATTGTGCAGCACATGGGGCCGCAAACTCCCCGTCCCGCCGGGCAGGAGCCAGCGGCCGACCCCGCCGCCGAACGGCAGAACGCCGTCAGCATCAAACGGGAGAATTAACGGCGATGCCGCACACCTTTGCCGAAAAAATTCTGGCCCAAAACGCCGGCCTGCCGGATGTGACGCCCGGCCAGATTATCACCGCCACCCCCGATGTGGCGCTGAGCCACGATAACACCGCCGCCATTTCAAAAATCTTCCGCGGGATTGGCGTGAATCGGGTCAGATACCCGGAGCGGCTGGCCATCACGCTCGATCACGCCTCGCCGCCGCCTACCACCCGCCACGCCCAAAACCACGCCGATGCCCGGCGTTTTGTGGCCGAACAGGGCGTGACCCATTTTTTTGACGTGGGGCGCGGCATTTGCCACCAGGTACTCACCGAAGAGGGGCTGATTTTCCCCGGCGTGCTGCTGCTGGGCGCCGACAGCCACTCGACGCACTACGGCGCGCTGGGCGCGTTTGGCGCGGGCGTGGGCCGCAGCGAAATGGCGGCTATTTGGGCTACCGGCCAGTTGTGGCTGCGCGTGCCGGAGAGCATCAAAATTACCATCACCGGGCAGTTCAGCCCGTGGATCACCAGCAAAGACATCACCCTGCATATCATTGGGCAGTTGGGCGCAGACGGCGGCCTGTACGCCAGCGTGGAGTTCCATGGCCCGGCGGTGGCGGCGATGAGTATGTCCAGCCGCTTTGTGCTGACCAATATGATGGCCGAAATGGGCGCTAAAAATGCCTGGGTGATGCAGGATGCCGTCACGTTTGACTGGCTGGCCGCGCAAACCGGCGCGCCGGAGCGCCGCCCGGCCTGGGAAGCCGCTGCCCGCCAACTGGCACCGGACCCCGGCGCGCGCTACGCCGCCGAATACACCTTTGACGCCTCGGCGGTGGAGCCGCAGGTGGCTTGCCCCCACACGGTTGACAACGTGCAGCCGCTCAGCGCGGTGGCCGGAACCCGGATTGACCAGGCGTTTTTGGGAACCTGCACCAACGGCCGGCTGGAAGATTTGGCCGCCGCCGCCCAAATTTTAAAGGGGCGGCAGGTGGCGTCCGGCGTGCGCCTGCTGGTGATTCCGGCCTCGTCGCGGGTGTACATGGCCGCCCTGCAAGCCGGATACGTTGAAACCCTGTTGACCGCCGGCGCGGTGTTTGGCACGCCCGGCTGCGGGCCGTGCATGGGCAACCATTTTGGCATCCCCGCCCCCGGCGAAGTGACCATCAGCACGGCCAACCGCAATTTTCAGGGGCGGATGGGAACCCGCGATTCAGAAATCTACCTGGCCTCGCCGGCTGTGGTGGCAGCCAGCGCCGCTGCCGGAAAAATCGCCGGCCCGGAAGATATTTAAAAGGCGGAAGGATGAAGGGGAAAGGATAAAGGAAAAGCGCAATCTGCCATTCGCCATTCGCCATTCGCTATTCGCACGTTCGTTCAGTCCCGCAGGGTGAAAATATGCCGCAAATTCACAATTCACAACCCACAATTCAAAATTCCATCCGGGGCCGGGTCTGGAAATACGGCGACGGGGTGAACACCGACGTGATTTTTCCCGGCAAGTACACCTACACCGTCACCGAGCCGGCAGAAATGGCCCGCCACGCGCTGGAAGATTTGGACCCCGCTTTTGCCGCCAACGTGCAGCCCGGCGATGTGATTGTGGCCGGCAAAAACTGGGGCAACGGCTCCAGCCGCGAGCAGGCCGCCGCCTGTCTGGTTCACGCCGGAGTGGGTGCGGTCATCGCCGAATCGTTTGGCCGCATCTGGTACCGCAACGCCATCAACAACGGTCTGCTGGCCGTTACCTGCGCCCCGGCCGTGGCTGCGCTGAACGCCGGCGACGTGGTTGAAATTGACGTGCAGGCCGGCGTCATCACCACCGGCGCGGGGCAAACATTCCGCTTTCCGCCGCTGGACCCGGCCGTGCAAGCCATTCTTGCCGGCGGCGGCCTGATTCCCTATCTCAAACAACAATTCCAATCGGCAGGATAAATAATGCACGCAGAAATTGTGATGATCGGCACCGAGCTTCTGCTGGGTGAAATTGTGGATACCAACGCCGCCCGGCTGGCAAAGGGGCTGCGCAGTATCGGCCTTGATTTACTGTACAAAACCACCGTGGGCGATAACGAGGCCCGCATTACGCAGGTGCTCAATCTGGCGCTGGAGCGCAGTGATGTGGTGATCACCTCCGGCGGGCTTGGCCCCACCGTGGATGACATTACCCGGCAGGCCGTAGCCAACGCTACCGGCCGCAAACTGGTTTACAGCACCCAACTCGAGCGGCAAATTGCGGCCCGGTTTCGCAGTTTTGGCCGCGAAATGGCCGACAACAACAAGCGGCAGGCCTACATTCCACAGGGAGCCATTCCCCTGCGCAACCCGGTGGGCACCGCCCCCTGCTTTCTCAGCGAGGATGTGGCCGGGCGCGGGTTCATCATTTCTCTGCCGGGCGTGCCCCGCGAGTTGCAGTACATGCTTGATAACGTGGTTCTGCCACTGCTGGTGGAACGGATGGGCGGCAAAAAAGTGATGAAAGTGCGCGTTTTGCGCACTTGCGCCGTGGGAGAAAGCAACGTGGACCGGGCCATCGGCGATTTGATGACCGCCGCCAACCCTACCGTGGGGCTGGCCGCGCACCCCGGCCACACCGATGTGCGCATCACCGCCAAGGCCAACACCGAGGCCGAAGCGGACGCGCTCATTGCGCCGCTGGAGGCCGAATTGCGGGCGCGGCTGGGCGTGGCTATTTACGGCGAAGGTGAAGAAACCGTGCCCGGCGTGGTGGGGCAGATGCTGGCCGAACGGGGGCTGAAGCTGGGCGTGGTTGATACGCTGACCGGCGGCGAACTGGCGCAGGAATTGCGGCAGGCCGGTTTTGGCGACTTGCTGTCTGCCGATTTGCAGCCGGACCAATGGGCGGTTGACTCCCCCGCCGAGCGCGCCGCGCTGCTGCAATCGGTGACGCCGCCGGGCGGGGTAGGGCTGGCCCTGTTTGGCCCGTTTGAAAACAACGAGACGGAAATCATTGTAACCGGAATCAACGGCACGCAGCAAACGTTCCCGGGCCGCCGCTTTAAAGATTCGGATTACGTGCGCCGGTGGTTTGTGGTTCAGGGGTTAGACTGGCTGCGGCGCACGCTGCTGGGCCAACTCGCCTCGCCGGCAGACTGGAACTAAACTGCCACCGGCTAAATTTTCACTATGAAACATATTGCAGCCTCTTCAAAGAAACGCGCGCTGATTTTTTTGGCAGTTGCATTTGTGCAATTTGCCGTGCAAACCAGCGCGCTCCTGAAGGGGACTGAATATATTGTCAGCGCCTTAACATTTGATGATGCCTACTATTATTTTCAAACGGCCTGGAATTTGAAAATGCTGGGCGTTTCTACTTTTGACGGGATTAACGCCACCAACGGCGTGCAACTGTTGTGGTTTGGCGTGATTTTTTTGCTGGCCCAGATTGCCCAAACCAAAATAAACTTGCTGGTTCTGTCGCTGGGGACGTGCTTCTTTTTCAATGCCGCCAGCCATCTGGTCATCTGGAAACTGTCTGAAACAGTAGACCGCCCCGTGCTTGGCGTTTACATGTCTAGCGTCTGGTTTCTGCTCACGTTTGGCAGTGAATTTTACTCAACCGGCATGGAAAACTCGCTCCACGCCTTTATTTTTTGGATAGCCATTTGGCAAACCACGGCATTTCTGTCAGAAACCGGCCCGCGGAAGAAAAACCAAAGATTCATTTTGCTGACCCTGATTCTGGTTTTGAATGTCTGGGCCAGGCTGGACGCCGCCATTTTTTCTGTCATTCTGTACGTATATTGTTTGCTTCATCTGGACATCCGCAGAAACCTGAAGTACGTTATCGTTTCGGTTTTGCTGGCGCTGGCCGGTTTGATTATCCAACTGGTGGTGTTTTATCAGCTGGGTGGCAGTTGGCTGCCGGTATCCAGCCTGGTGAAGCAATCTTGGTCACACTGGGGAAATATTGTTGGATTAACGGCCACCCGGCTGCTGGTGGTGTTGCTGCTTTTGCCCGTGCTGGAAATTATCATCCACCGCTACGCAGGCCAAAAAACAAGGTTGCGCGGTATCTGGTACAGTTTGCTGGCGGGCGTTATGCTCCACGTCATTGCAACCGGCGGTGTCAGCGCCTACGATAAATTTCTGTGGTATCTCTCGCCGGCGTTTGTGTTTTTGGCGCTGACGCTGGCAATGTCTGCGGATGGCTTGAGCCGGATTTTGTCAAACATTGTACCGGCCGCCCGCCGGATGATTCCGGCGGCGTTTGCGCTGGCATTTATTGCGCTGGCCGTTTTTTTGTTTCAGGTACGCTGGACAATGTCCATCCCTGTTTACAAATTGGGGTATCATTCGGCGCTGTGGATATCGGAAAATGTCCCGCCCGATGCCCGGCTGGCATCGTGGAATGCCGGGATTCTGGGCTATTTTTCCGGCCGGACAGTCATCAACCTCGACGGCCTCATCAACGGAACAGACTATTACCGGCAGGTGGTCAGCGGCCCAAAATCGTGGATGACGTATGTCAAAGAACAGAACGTGGATTATGTAATTGATTACAGCCGCAATTACGTGACCACGCCGGAGTTTCCCATTATCAGGACGTTTGTGCTGACCGGCCGCCCAAATGAGGTGGTGATGTGGCAGGTGGCCGGTGATAAACAGGAACCGTACCGGCAAATTGAATTTGCGGGGCAGTAACCGATTATGTCCGGGGCGCAAACCATCCTTGTGGTAGAGGACGAAGCCAAGATTGCCCGCTGGGTGCGCACCTATTTTGAACAGGCCGGCTTCCGGGTTCTGCTGGCAGAAGACGGCGAACTGGGTCT
Organism: Chloroflexota bacterium; assembly: GCA_003695455.1. Classification (GTDB taxonomy): domain Bacteria; phylum Chloroflexota; class Anaerolineae; order 4572-78; family J111; genus J095. Next base: position 144 of record RFJF01000264.1, on the reverse strand, counting down.
GGCGCTGGCCGAGTCGGAAGTGCCGGACCTGCTGATTCTGGATTTGAACCTGCCCAAACTCGACGGCGTGGAGTTGTGCCGCCGCATCCGGCAGAGTTCCCGCCCGGCAGTGGCCGCGCTGCCCGTCATCATGCTGACCGCCCG
>RFJF01000263.1 GCA_003695455.1 Chloroflexota bacterium | reverse complement strand
GGCAATCTATTTCTCTGAACCCTGCTTTTGCTAAGCACTCTTTATTTGAGTATCATTATTGCTTGGCATTTTTAGTATTGCAACCCGGCCATAATTGCCAGCGCAAAATTTGGAGACTCATTCTTGATTTCAGGTTTAATTAGAACGTTACGCCCCAAACAGTGGACCAAAAACGGATTTATTTTTGCCGCCCTGTTTTTTGATGTCAAGCTGTTTCAGTTTGAACCCTTTATCAAAACCGTTGCAGGCTTTGGGTTACTTTGCCTGATTTCCGGCGCGGTTTACCTGATTAATGATTTGGTGGATATTGAAAAAGACCGGCAGCACCCCACCAAAAAAAATCGGCCTATTGCTGCGGGGCAGGTTCCCGTTTCGGCGGCAATTGCCACAGCGATTGCTATTCCGCTGGCAGCGCTGCCCCTGAGTTTTCTGCTGGACCCCATGTTTGGTGTGATTATTACGGCCTACCTGTTGCTGCAAACAGCCTACTCATTTGTACTCAAAAACATTGTGGTGGTTGATGTACTGACAATTGCCGCCGGGTTTGTGCTCCGTGTTGCGGCCGGCGTGCCGCTGGTACAGGCCGAACGCTTTTCGCCGTGGCTGTATGTGTTTACCACCCTGCTGGCCTTGTTTTTGGGGCTGGGCAAGCGACGGCAGGAAATTGTGCTGCTCCGTGGAAAGGTGGGTTCAACCCGCGCAATTTTAAGGGAATACAATCTGCCCTTTCTGGATTCAATGATGTCGGTGGTAACCACCGGCACTATTATCACCTATGCTTTTTACACATTTTCTGCGCCCAACCTGCCCGGCAACCATTTGATGATGCTTACCATTCCCTTTGTCATTTACGGGATTTTCCGGTACCTGTATGTTATTCACGTACAGGGCAACGGGGGCGCACCGGATGAAGTGTTGCTCACAGACAGGCCGTTACAGGCCAACATTGTGCTGTTTGGGCTGGCTGTCCTCACCATTTTGTACATTGCCTGATAATCAAAAACAGACCCAATGTAAAAAAGAGATGCCCATGCATTGCGCGCAGCGGCATCTCTTTTTATTTTTGAACAATTTGATTCAACAATTCACGCTGGATGTGTTGTTAAACTGCCCGTACCAAACACATTCCAACCAGATTATCTCTAGCGTTTGGTGTACTGAGGCGCTTTGCGGGCGCGTTTGAGGCCGGGTTTTTTCCGTTCTTTGGCCCGGGAGTCACGGGTCAGCAGGCCGTGTTCGCGCAGCAGTTTGCGGTACTCCGGATCGGCTTTGAGCAGAGCGCGCGCAATACCCAGCCGCACGGCGCCGGCCTGCCCGGTTACACCGCCGCCAGATACTTTTACAGTAACGTCAAATCGCCCGGCTGTACCGGTAACCTGCAGGGGTTTACTAATCTGGCTCTGATCAGTACCCCGGCTAAAATATTCGTTCAGGGGTTTGTCATTAACCATGAACATGTTTCCGCTGCCACCGGTGTGCAAGCGTACACGTGCTGTTGATTCTTTGCGCCGGCCAAGGCCTTCATAATATTGCGTGTCTGCCATAATTTATCTTCCTCAAATGCTAATTTACAATTCTAGTGGTTTTGGCTGCTGGGCTTCATGGGGGTGGTTGGGGCCGGCATACACTTTTAATTTTTTAAACATTTGGCGGCCCAACCGATTTTTGGGTAACATACCCCGAACGGCGCTTTCCAACACCCGGGTTGGAAACTTTTGCAACTGGTCTCTCAGGGTAATCTCGCGCAGTCCACCGGGATAGCCGGAGTGGCGGTAATATTTCTTTTGCGTTGCTTTTTGGCCCGTAGTGTGAACCTTTTCGGCGTTCACAATCACAACGTAATCGCCGCAATCTACGTGGGGGGTGTAAATGGGTTTGTGCTTGCCGCGCAGTACGGTGGCTACGCGGGTCGCCAATCGGCCCAGGGTTTGCCCCTGTGCGTCAACCACGTACCAATCACGTTGGATGTCTTGTTCTCTGGCGCTAATTGTTTTCACTGATTATTCTCCTCTACAACACAGTCAACCATTTGACTTCGGTCTATCAGGGTAAGTTACTTTAATTAAACACAAACCGTGAGCCGGAGCCGGTGGCGCAGACAGCCGAAGGTTCTTTTGGCTCAGTATGTCTGCCACATCGGCTTCAGTTAGATGATGAAGCCCTACTTGCACCAGCGTACCCACAATATTTCTGACCATACGGTACAGAAATGCGTTGGCAGTGATGTAAAAATTCAGCAGCGATGGCTCTTGCCCGTCCGGCTGGAGCCATTCGGCCTGCGTTACGTGCCGCACACTGTTATTGCCCTGCGGCGGCTTGCCAAACGAGGCAAAATCATGCTGGCCCAGTAACGTCTGGCTGGCCCGGTTCATGGCCGGTACATCAAGCGGTTGCTTAACGTGCCATGCATACCGGCGCAGCAACACCGCGGGCCACTGCCGGTTAACAATCTGGTAGCGGTAGGTGCGGCTGACGGCTCCAAATCTGGGATGAAAATCACGGTTTGTTGTTGTTAATTTGCTGACCACAATATCGTGCGGCAACGTTGCGTTGAGCGCACGGTGCAGGTCATGTTGGGTGTGCCGCCAGGCCAGGTTAAAAGCAATTACCTGCCCGGTAGCGTGTACCCCGGCGTCGGTTCTGCCGGCGCCGTCAATCCTTACAGCAGATTGGGTAAGTTTTGCCAGCGCCGCCTCAATTTCTCCCTGAACAGTCCGGCCTTGTGCCTGAATTTGATAGCCCAAAAAGTCTGTGCCATCATATTCAACAGAGGCGCAAAAGCGCTGTAAAGAGAGCACGGGCGCTGCCTGTTGGCTATGCCACCTGATCTACCAGTTCGATCACCGCCATTTTGGCATTATCGCCCCGGCGCGGCCCCAATTTATAAATGCGGGTGTAACCGCCGGTGCGGTTGTCAAGGGTGGGGGCAATCTCATCGAACAATTTTTGCAATACGGCCGGGTCTTGCACTTCTTTGGCGGCCATGCGGCGGGCGTGCAGGTCGCCGCGTTTAGCCAGCGTTACCAGTTTTTCTGCAATCGGCTGAATAGCTTTGGCTTTGGCTTCGGTGGTTTTAATCCGGTTGTGCCGGAATAACTCGGTTGCTAAATTTCTAAACAACGCTTTTCTGTGATCTTTGGACCGGTTGAACTGGCGGCCCATTATGTTATGTCGCATGACAAAATCTCCTCAACACCAGATAGCAGGATACGTATTACTCAATGAAATCAGGAATTATGGATTTGGGAACTTCCCCGCCATCTTCACCAATCAGGTTGAGATAACCTTTTTCTTCCAGCTTTTCCATTAATTCATCCAGGGATTTTTGCCCAAAGTTGCGGATTGCCAGAATTTCGTCCTGCCCTTTTTTCAGTTTCTCTAAAATTTCACCAACTTGCGTAATGCCCGCGCGTTTCAGGCAGTTGTAAGCCCGAACGGTCAGTTCAAGGTCTTCAATGGGCATTTCTTTTACTTTGCTGGGGATAGCCCCTTCTTCAACCGGTTCTTCCGGAATTTCTGCTTCTGTTACGCCGCCGGCTACCAGCGAGAAGTGCTGCACCAAAATCCTGGCCGATTCGTTCAACGCATCGTGCGGCGAAATGGTACCATCGGTGGTAATTTCCATTCGCAGCCGGTCGTAGTCGGTGGCCTGCCCAATGCGGGCGCGCTCAACCACGTAGTTGGCTTTCCGAACCGGGCTGAAAACGGCGTCAACGGGAATTTCACCGATGGGTAATTTTCCGCGTTCTTCTGCCGGCGAATAGCCGCGCCCCATTTGCACCACAAGTTCAATGTCAAGTTCGGTGTCTGGTGAGTCTGCGGTAAGCAGATACAGTTCCGGGTTGACAATTTCTACGTGCGGCGGCGCTTCAAAATCACCGGCCAGCACCGGGCCTTCGCCTTTGATTTCAACCCGCAGGCGGGCTGATTCATTTTGGTGCAATTTTAGCCGCAGTTGTTTAACATTTAGAATAAGCCCGGTCATGTCCTCCCGGACATTAGGGATGTCGGAAAATTCGTGATGCACGCCACTGACCCGGATTGAGGTAACAGCGGCCCCATACAACGAAGAAATCAACACCCGGCGCAAGGCATTACCCAACGTAATACCGTACCCGTTTTCAAGCGGGCCAATGATAAAACGCCCGTAACTTTTTGAACTGGCTTCTGTTTCAATTTTGGGTAAAACCAGATTAAATTCAGACAACGGAACACCCTCCAAAATACATACACATAAAATTTACATTCGCCGCAAATAGAATTTTTGGGTTGAATGGTCAGCACAAAGATAAGAGACTTATCTAACGGCTGTAGTATTCAACAATCAGCTGTTCGTCGAGGGTGGCGTCAATGTGTTCGCGGGCCGGAATAGCCACAACCCGGGCCGAGAGTTCGCTGGGGTTAAGCTCCAGCCATTCCGGCACGCGGCTTCCATCCACGCTTTCTGCAAAACTCTTGAAAAATGTATTCTTTTTGCTTTTTTCTCTTACGGCGATAGCATCTTCCGGTTTAACCAGATATGATGGAATATTGGTTTTTCTGCCGTTTACATCAAAGTGACCATGAGAAATCAACTGACGGGCCTGCGCTCTGGATGAGGCCAGCCCAAGCCGGTACACCACGTTGTCAAGCCGGGTTTCCAAAATAGAGAGCAGGTTTTCGCCGGTGAGGCCTTTTTGCCCCTGAGCCTGGTTGAAATAACGGCGGAACTGGCGTTCAAAAACACCGTAAACGCGCCGAGCTTTCTGCTTGGCCCGCAACTGCAACCGGTAATCTGACTCTTTGCGGCGGAACTGCGCCTGCCGGCCATGCAGGCCGGGCGGGTATGAACGTTTTTCAAAGGCGCATTTTGGTGAAAAACAGCGGTCACCTTTGAGAAACAGCTTTTCGCCTTCACGACGGCAAAGCTTGCAAACAGAATCTTTATAACGTGCCAATTTTTCCTCCTAAAAAACCTTAATTTCATCAAATCAAGAGGTTTACGGGCTTGGCACACCCTTCTTCCCTCTTGTTGATTGACATTGTGAGTTAATAAACAAACAACATTACCGGGTGTTAAAATTGCAACTC
>RFJF01000262.1 GCA_003695455.1 Chloroflexota bacterium | reverse complement strand
GCGAATGTGCGAATGTGCGAATGGCGAGCAACAAATGACAAGTGACAAATGACTTCTGTAATCAGTAATCTGTAATCTGGACTCTGACATGTTTGGCGCACGGAAGAAAAAAACGCGCCGCCGGTCTGAAATACGGCTGGGTGCGCAAACCATCAATTTTCAAACCACCGCCGCGCGGGCCTCGCTGCCGTCGGCGCCGGTCATTCGATTCCGGCGCATCAATCCGGCCAAACTGGCCGGGCTGCTTCTGCTGGCGGCGTTGGGGTGGGTGTTTTACAGCCTGTTCACCACCCCCTCGTTTTTTGTGTACGGCGCAGAAATCAAGGGTAACCAGGCGCTGTCGGCCCGCGAAATTTACGCCGCCAGCGGTATTGACAGCCAGAGTGTGTTTTGGCTCAACCCGGCGCATATTGCGGCGCAAATAGCCAGCCACCCCAACATTAAATCGGCGGCGGTGTCGGTGGCGCTGCCCAACAGGGTCACAATTCAGGTGGTAGAACGCCGGCCCAGTGTGCTGTGGCAAACCGGGGAAGCGCTTTGGTGGGTGGATGAAGAAGGAACCGTGGTTCCGCCGCGCGCCGATGTGGAAGACATGCTCAAGATTATTGACGATGACAAGCAGCCGGTAGAGGCCGGCTCAAGTATTGACTCATCCATTATCAGCGGGGCGCAGGCGCTGCGTCTGCTGGCGCCGGATGTGTCGGTTATCCGGCACACCCGCGCCCAGGGGCTAATTGTAGCCACCCCGGAAGGCTGGCCGGTGTTTTTGGGCGACGGCAGCCAGATGCGGGCCAAACTGGTGGTACTCAGCGCATTGCTGCCGGATTTGCGGGACGAAGAAAATCCGCCGCTTTACATTGACCTGCGCGACCCTCTGCGCCCTGTATACAAGCTGAAACCGGCGTACAAGCCGGTGCTGCCTGCCCGCCGGTTTCCGCCGGTTCGTTACCCGCAGGGCTTTTTTCAGCCACAGCCGGCCTACCCACCGCCGGGATATTTTCCGCCGGGGAATCGCTAAACCTTAAAATTGTTAAGGCGGGTTTTTTGGGTCGTTTCTTGTAGTAATTTTAAGGAAAAATACAAGATGTTGTGGTACAAACTGTTGCAAAATACTATATATTGTGGTACACTACACGTTACATCTTACCGCCATTATGCGCAGGATTCAATTGTTTGCGCCCCGACAGTAAAAGGTTTGCCACAAATCAAACGCAGATGGGAGGAGGTTTAGCGTGGAACGCACCGTTGTGGCGCTTGACATAGGCACCACAAAAGTCTGCACCCTCATCGCTGAAGTCGGCCCTCCCCCGGAAAACCTGATGCGGATTGTGGGCGTGGGTACGGTTCCTTCGCGGGGCATCCGCAAGGGCGTGGTGGTAAATGTGAACGAAGTGACCGCCGCCATATCCGAATCTGTGCAGCGGGCGGAGCGTACCTCTGGGTACGAAATTGCCAGTGCTTACGTGGGGCTGGCCGGCGCGCACATCAGCGCAATGAACAGCCGGGGCGTGGTAGCCATCAGCCGCGGCGAGCGCGGTATCCGTCCGGTAGATGTGGAACGCGCCCTCGAATCGGCGCGGGCCATTGATATTCCGCATAACCGCGAGATTCTGCACATCATCCCCCGTGGCTTCTGCGTAGATGGCGACGACGGGGTTCGGGACCCGGTGGGGATGCAGGCATACCGGCTGGAAGTGGAAGCGCACATTGTTACCGGCGCTACGTCATCCATCCGCAACCTGATTAAGTGCGTGCAGAATACCGGCGTACAAATTGATGCGCTGGTTCTGGAGCCGCTGGCCTCCGGCAATTCCATCCTCACCGAAATTGAACGTGAGATGGGGGTGGTGCTGGTGGATATTGGCAGCGGCACCACCGATGTGGCAATTTTTATTGAAGGCAGTATTTGGCACACGGTGGTGTTGCCCACCGGCGGCGAGCAAATTACCAACGACATTGCCATTGGGCTGCGCACGCCGTACAACACCGCCGAAGAGGTCAAAATTAAATTTGGTCACGCCCAATCGGCGGCCATTGCGCCGGAAGAAACCGTTCGGGTGAATATTTTTGGCGAAGACGGCCAGCAGAAAATTCCACGCCAGTTTCTGGCTGAAATTATCGAAGCCCGCGTGGAAGAAATCTTTGAGATGGTGCTCAAAGAGATCAAACGCAGTGGGTACGATGGATTGTTGCCCGCCGGTGTGGTTCTGTGTGGCGGCACGGCGCGTATTCCCGGCATTAAAGACCTGTCGCGCGAGGTGCTGGGCCTGCCCACCCGCATCGGCGAGCCGGAAAACCTGCGGGGGTTGGTAGACACGTTGCACAGCCCCGCCTTTGCCACCAGCATTGGCCTGTTGCAATGGGGCATTGATCACGACTTACCACAGCCGGTAGAGCGCCCGGCCAGAAATCCGGTAAAAATGCCGGGCTGGCTGAAGGCCTTTTTGCCGGGATAAAATTTTTTAGGGGATTGCTTTTTAATCACGGGGAGCGAAAAATGAGTAAACACATTAATGAAGAATATATGATGCCTGAAAACTTTGCCCAAATCAAAGTAGTGGGTGTGGGCGGCGGCGGCAGCAACGCCGTAAACCGGATGATTGCCGAAGGGTTGCGCGGCGTGGATTTTATCGCCGTCAACACCGACGCCCAGGCGTTGCTCATGAGCGACGCCCCGCAACGCATCCGCATTGGCGACAAACTGACGCGCGGGCTGGGCGCCGGCGGCAACCCGGAAGTAGGCCGCAAAGCCGCCGAAGAATCATCGGATGATTTGGAAGAGACCGTTCGCGGCGCCGATATGGTTTTTGTGACCTGCGGCATGGGCGGCGGCACCGGCACCGGCGCCGCTCCGGTAATTGCCAACATTGCCAAAAACACCGGGGCGTTAGCAATTGGCGTGGTTACCCGGCCGTTTGGATTTGAGGGCACACGCCGCCAAAACCTGGCGATGGAAGGCATTGAAGCGCTCAAAGAAGAAGTAGACACGCTCATTGTTATTCCCAATGACCGCCTGCTGGAAATTGTTGACAAAAAAGCCAGCATGACCCAGGCCTTTCGCACCGCAGATGATGTGCTGCGGCAAGGCATTCAGGGGATTTCAGAATTGATTACCGTGCCGGGGCTGATAAACCTTGACTTTGCCGATGTGCGCTCAATTATGAGCGGCGGCGGTAATTCGCTGATGTCTGTGGGCGCGGCCACCGGCGAAAATCGCGCCGTTGAAGCCGCTGAAATGGCCGTTTCGTCATCACTGCTGGATGTGACCATTGACGGCGCGCAGGGCATTCTGTTCAACGTAACGGCCGGTTCCAACCTGAGCCTGTACGAAGTGAACGAAGCCGCCGAAATTGTGCGCAAGAAAGCCCACCCCGACGCCAACATTATCTTTGGTGCGGTTATTGACGACAGTCTGGATGAAGAACTGCGCATCACCCTGATTGCCACCGGTTTTGAAGCCGCCGCTGTTAAACGTAAACCCGTGGTGGCCGGCCGCAAGCCCCTGCGCCAACTGGACCCCACCAAAACCATCGCCTTCCCCGAACAGCGGGTCAAAGAAGTGGCCGGCTCGCGCGAGGACTCTCGCCATGAACCCGTGTACGACCCCGAAGACCTGGAAGTTCCCACGTTTTTGCGCAAACGGATTCAAAACCGGCGCGTTTCCTGATTAAATTTGCTTATACCTCCCTTCCTACGGCCTGAGTGTGGCAGGTAATCCACACACCGCATCCCCGCTGCGCCTCTGGTGAGCAATCACCAGAGGCGTACTTTTTTGGCCCGGTTTGCCGCGTCATTTTTCAATCTACCCAGGCTGTGATAAAATTCTGGTCTTATGTTGGGAAGTTATCTTTCACCGCTGGCGCCGGCAGCCGTACTGCTGTTGAGCGCCTTCATTTTGTTTGGCGCCAAATTTTGGCTGCCGGAACGGTGGCAGCAGTGGGCCGGGTTCAAATATGCCAACGCGCCCCTGTTGGTTACGGTTGCCCTGCTGACCCTGCTCGGCGTTCCGCTGGTTTCCGGTGCTGACCCCGCCGGCGAAGGGCTGACCGTGATTTCGGGCTGGAATTTTTCAACCACCGGTTCGGTGGCTGCGCTTTCGGTGCGCGTTGATTCACTCAGCCTGCCGTTTTTGCTGG
>RFJF01000261.1 GCA_003695455.1 Chloroflexota bacterium | reverse complement strand
TTATAACATCTTTCAAAGTGATGTGCTAGGGCGAGTTCACATTCGCCCACCGAGAACGGTGGGGCCACCTCTGAATACAGCGAGGCGGCCTTTAATTTTGAGAACGGATTTTGTTTGTGAGCAGTGATGTTAAAGCCGGGTGCGCCCGTTGAGCGTAAACAGATGACCAGAAAGCGAAGAAAACAACGCGGAATTGATCGCCGACTGCTCATTTTTCTGTCAATTGCCCCGGTGGGTTGTTTGTTTGCCCTTCTTCTGGGGCTGGCTGTCACCTGGATTTTGTTTCCCAGCCGGTTTGTAAACGCGCCGGTAGCGGAATTATCGCAGGAATTCGCCGACGAAGTTGTCATTATGGCAGCGGCAGATTTTGCCCAGTACAGTGACCTGTCTCGCGCCGAACAGATTCTGGACCAGTTGAACGTGCCCAACAAAGCGCAGTACGTATCGCTGGTGGCCGAACGCATGATTCGCACCAACCGGGGGCCGGTTGATGATGAAATTAAAAATGTGGTCATGTTGGCCGATGCACTCGGCGTGAGTACGGTGTCTATGGTGGCCTACGTTTCGCCGCCCACCGCCACGGCTACCCCGGTTCCGCCCACGCCCACGCCAACCAACACCCTGGTGGCCCCGGCAGCCCAGGAGCCGGTGGCTGCTGCCGCTGCGGTAGAAGAACCATCGCCCACCCCAACGGACCAACCCACTCCCACCGAGACGCCGCTGCCACCCACCAGCACGCCGGTTCCGGCTACCAGCACCCCGGCTCCGCCCACCGACACACCCACCCCGGAGCCTACCCCCGTGCCCGATGTTGATTTTGTCATTGTCAAACAACGCCTGCTCACCAAAGATGAAAACGGCGGGTGCGTTGGCAATCACAACATATTTGTGGATGTCATTGATGCCAATGGCAACCCCATCAAAGGCGTTCAACTGGGCGATATCTGGAACAACCCCGGTCCGGTAACCGGCCACAAAGGGGATGACAGACCCGGCCACGCCGAATACGACCTGTACAAAAACAGCGGCTACCATATTTTGGTCAAAAGCGATCCAACCGCCGGCCGCGAAGTCACCAGCGAAGTCACCGAACTGCTCAGCACCGATGACTGGAAAATTGGCATTCCGCGCCTGATTGAAGCCGGCTATTGCCCCGATGAAGGCACCTGCCGGGTGTTGTGGAACAGCGGAGAATTTGGCGTGGGTAACAATTCGCTCTGCTGGGGGCATTATTCCTGGGAAGTAGTTTTTCAAAGGACCTGGTAAGCACAATAACGGAAAGTTAGAGTAGTAAATGAACGGTACAAGAAATTCAAAACTGCTGATGATGGTGGCAATTGTGGTTTTGCCGCTGGTTTGCCTGGCGCTGGCAATAGGCGGCGTAATGGTCGGCTTTGTGGCAACGGCCTCTACCTCTGCCGACAATACCCTGCTGGATTCCGGCCCCAACCCGGAACAGGTTGACGCTGAAATTCTGGCGATTGCCGCCGATTTTGCCGCCACCGATGATTTGAGCGCCGCCCAAACCAGACTGTCTGCCCTGGGTATTCCCAACGAAGCCCAATACGTTTCTTTTATGGTGGACCGGTATATTCAGGAAAATCCAGACCCTCAAAATAGCGATACCCAAAATCTGTTCAGCCTGGCTCAGGCATTGGGAACCAGCACCCAATCTATGGCGCTGGCGCTGGCTACACCTACCTTCACCCCGTCACCTACCCTGCCGCCCACCCAGACTCCTGTTCCCACCAATACCCCCACCCCCGAACCCACCAACACCCCGGCACCGCTGCCCACCTATACGCCTGTACCTACCGACACCCCGGCTCCCACGGATACACCCGCGCCCACCAACACGCCTGCCCCACCCACCAACACCCCGGAACCTACCGCCACGCCGGAGCCTACCAAACCGCCGGTAGATTTTACCATTGCTACGCAGCGCATGTACTCCATTCAGGAAAACGGCGGCTGCCGGGGCATGCACGAAATTTTTGTATCCGTAGTTGATGCCGCCGGTAACCCCATTGACGGAGTAGCCGTGCAAGACACGTTTCAGGCGGTGCCGCCGCTCATTAGCGGCAGCAAAGGGCCGGGCAAACTGGAATTTGACCTGTGGAAAAACGGCTTTTCTTTGCACGTGGTGAACAAAGCCGATGGCTCGCCGGCAACCAGTGAAACCACGGCCAAACTCAGCTCCGTAGATACAGACATTCCCGACGAGTGGCTGGCCCAGGGCGGTTATTGCGCCGACGTGGCCGATTGCGCCACCCGCAAATCAATCAACCAACTTTGTTTGGGCCACTATTCTTACGAGGTGGTCTTTCAACGAACATACTAACGACCGGGCATATGAATGAACCGGGATCATCAACCCAACGAAACCCCAGAAGACGAATCGCCGGTTTCTGCATCATCGCGCCAAACGGCGTCTGGTGCGTCACGGGTTGATGCTGCACACTTAAAAAGTAAACACGAGCGTCCCGTTGGGGCCGTCAAAAAGAACGCCGGAAAAAGAAAAACGCCTCCCGCGTCGCCGGCCAAACGCCGAACAGGGATTACCATTCGTTCAACGCCGCCGGGCAAGCACGATGGCTGGTGGTGGGGTGGCGGATTTCTTTTTGGCTTTGCCGTGGGGTTGGCGCTGTCGCTGACGTATGGCTGGGTGCTGGACCCCCGGCCTTTACCCGTGACGCCGGCCAATCTGCGCGCAGAAGACCAGGCTTTTTATGTGCGACTCATTGCTCTGGCCTTTGCCCACGATGAAAACCTGGCGCGGGCGCAGGCCCGGCTGGCTACATTAGACAACCCAAATGTGGTGGAAAGCGTGGTGGCCCTGACCGAGAAATACATTGAACAGGAAGAAGACGTGCGAGACATTAAGGCATTGGTGGCGCTGTCTGGCGCACTGGGAAAAACCAGCAGTGCAATGGCGGCCTTTATTGTAACACCCACGCCGCTGCCCACCGCAACCTTTACTCCTGCGCCAACACCCACCCCGCGCCCCACCCAAACG
>RFJF01000260.1 GCA_003695455.1 Chloroflexota bacterium | reverse complement strand
GCGTAATGGGGTGCAGCGGCACATCACCCCGGCCGGCCAGCCGCAGAACCTCCTGCGCAAATTCAAACCGGGAAGCGGTGCCGGCGTTGGAAAAATGATACACGCCGGTCTGCCGGCTTTGCACCAGCTGCACAATTGCGTCCGCCAAATCGGGGGCGTAGGTGGGGCTGCTTACCTCATCGGTCACTACGCGAAGCTCGCCGTGTTTGTCGGCGGCGGCAATGATTTTTTCCGGAAAGGTGCGCCCGCCGCCAAACACCCACGAGGTGCGGACCACGTACAGTTGGTCTCGCAGGTAATTGGCGGCCATCTGCTCGCCGGCGCGTTTGGAGCTGCCGTAGGGGTTGATGGGGTGCGGCGGGTCAGATTCCAGGTAGGGGCGCTCCGCGCGACCGTCGAACACTTCGTTGGAAGAGACATATACCATTTGAGCGTTGCAGCGCAAACAGGCGTGGGCCACATTTTGCGTGCCAAAGGCGTTCACTTTAAATGCCAAATCCGGGTCGGTGGCGCAGCCGTCAACATTGGTCATGGCCGCGCAGTGAATAACCAGTTCCGGGTACGCATCAGACAACGCCGATACAATGGCGCTGTCGGCTACGTCCATCCGGGGAAAGTTAAGCACGGTAAAACCGTTTTCTTTCAGCACTTGAATCAGCGCCCGCCCCAGTTGGCCGCCGGCGCCGGTAACAATTACACGCATCGCATTAAATCCTCTTTCTTACAAACGGACACATACTGAATTTACCTCTGATTCATCCATTTTCAGAGTACAACCCGGCCCGGTGGCAGGTTGCATGTAGAAAGTGGCAGGCAAGATTGCGACATGCGACCTGCCACTTGCCACGTAACGGGCAAAAAGCAATGGCGCAGGCCAAATTCGTGTCAACCAGAAAGGGTGCCCGTTAGCATAATCTCTTTACAAATGCAGCCCCGGCAACGCGTCGGGTTTGGGTGGGGGTTGCGGTTCGCCGCTCAACAGCCGCCGGGTGCGGGTTACAAAGACAATCAACAGCATAATGGGCCACGGCAAAAACAGGCCAATGGCAGCCGCAATCATCGCCTCGAACGTGGCCGTAATTTGCCAGAAAACAACATCAACCGCCGGCAAATACAGTTCGACTTGCCAGCCGTTTTGCCAAAAGGCCCAAAACAGCGGCAGCGCAAAAACAAATGTTACCAGCACACCAAAACCGTAGCCGGTTCCCAATGCGATGAGCCAGTTTTCTTCGCCGGTCAACATCAGGGTAATCAGAATCAGACCGCCGCCGGCCAGCAAACTCACGGCCACCCGGCGCGCCACAGAAAACGGCCACGTCGAAAAATCGTTGATGGCGCTCAGGGAATATTCAAAGCCCTGCAACTGGTACAAAATATGGTACAGGGCCACGGTGAGCGCTGCCGCAATCACAATGACGCTCACATACTTGCCGCGCCGGCGCCACAGCAGCCCGCCCCATAGCAGCAACAACCCCGCCGACAGCAGCAACCGCGACAACTGTTTGCCGGAAATATGCTGGCGCTGTGCAGCAGCCAGCACATCATCTGCCGATTCCTGAGCCAACTGCGCCAGTTGAAAGGCGCCGCTCAGGTTATTTTGCGCCAAGGTTTGCTGCGCTTGTTCCAAATCTGATTCCAGCGCAGCGGCCGCGTTCGATGGTTGGCCTGAAACAATCTCCTCGATTGTCTGCGCCAACCCAATTCGCTGTTCGGCCAGCAGCAGTTGCGCGGTGGCGGTATCGGCTTGCGGCAGGCGCAACATTTCAAACAAAATGCGGCCCTGCGCCGCGCCGGGCGGTTCAACACCCAGCAGGGTCGTGATAGTGGGGGCAATATCGGTTTGATAAACATCGCTGTAATTGCCGGGCGATACCAGCCCGCCGGCCAAAACCAGCGGCTGCTGCGTCAATTCCGGCTCGGCCCCGCCACGGCCGCCATCTGCGGTGTAACCGTGATCACCCACCACCAGCAGCACCCCGCGCCCCAAATCCATCCGCTGGTGAATTTGCCCCACGTAGGCATCAATCTGACGGGCGGCCTCCCGGTACGCCGCGCCGCCGGTTCCCCCCTGATTGCGAGCCGCGTGCGCCAGCAACGAAAACTGCACCACCAGCAAATCAACGGCATCGCCATCCAGCGCCAGCAGCGCGTTTTCAAACACAAGCTGGTCGCCGGCCGGGTCTGCCGGGTTCACGTAAAAAACCTGGTCCAAATCATTCCGCGGAATCAACTGCCGCCACGTTTCATCGCCCAGCAGGGCCGTTTTCAATTGGGCGGCGTGGGCGCGTGAAAAAATGGTGCCAACACCGATGGGCCGCGGCCCGGCGCCAGACACATCTACGGGCGGGGCGTCGTTGGAATCGGGGGGCGCACCGGTAACCAATGTACCCCACGATGTTTGGGTGAAGGTTGGGGGTTGGCTCTGCACGGTAGCCGCCGCGCCGGTTTGCCGGATTTGTGACAATGCCGGCATATCGAGCGTTTCGGCATTCAACTGGCCCAGCCCGCTGACAATAACCAGCACCACCTGCCCCGGCGCAGACAGATTTGCCGGGGACAGCGCCGGCAAATCAACCCCAACCACCGGCGAGCGGTACGTTCGCACCGATTCGTAAAAACCCCGAATCCAGAAATTGGTTACAATAACCACACACCCCAGCACAAAAATACTGAGGATAATTGACAAAAATTTGTTCATAGCCGGCAAATTATACCAGCTTTTTTTCAAAATGGAACATATCTGACTCAAAACCGGGCAAAATACCCGCCATTTTGAGCCATTTTTAGCTATTCTGAACAAGGCAGTCAATTTTGGAGATTTCTTTGATAAAGTGTAACATATATGTTTGCGCACGGGTTATTGCCAGAAGGCTTTATTTCTGGGAATGATTTTGTTGTGCAGCAAAAGGAGATACGCAAATCGGGGCGTCGTGCGCCCCAACAATCAGGAATGGGAACAGATATGGAACCGAATATTGCAGATTTGGAACGTCGCTATCAGGCGTTGGTGCGCGATTATCAAGCCGGGAACCTTGATGAAGCCACCTTCACCGCCGAAGTGGACAAGCTTCAATTTCAGGATAGCTACGGCCGCTACTGGATGATGGGCGTGCAGTCTGGCGCGTGGCATTATTACGATGGCCAGGCCTGGCAGCAAGCCAACCCAAATGACGCCGACAAACTCCCCTTTCTAGACGACCAGGGCCGCTACTGGCAAAGAGGCGCAAAAAGCGGAGACTGGTACTTTTACCAGCCCGATACCAATGAGTGGGTAAAACCCGGACAAAACGACCCGGCTGCCCCCTCGATGGGCGGCGGCGCGCAATCCCGGCCGGTTACCGCACAAACGCAACAACCCGCCGCAAGTTACGCCCAACCAGCGCCGGCCACAGACCCGGCCGCGGGCGGCCAGTTTGGCGGCGAGTTGTTTCAGGATGACGAAGGCCGCTACTGGTCCAAAGGCGCAAAAACGGGCCAGTGGTATTTTTACGATCACAATGGCTGGCATCCTGCCCATGAATTTCAACCTACGGTAGCGCCACAACCGCCTCAATTCCAACCTTATACTTACCAGCCTCAACCCTCGCCGGCCTATTACAACGCCCAACCATATCAAGCCCCACCGGCTCAGTCAGCCTACCAGCCAGGGTATGGGCCGCAGCCACCTTACCCGCCACAAGAATCGCAAAGGTATGCTGCCCCACCGCAACCCCAACAACCTGCGCCGCCGCCGCAACCGGCTCAAACTGAGGCGACCTCGCCTGCGGCCAGCCAAGCGGAACCGGCGGCCAAAGCTGCTACCTCGAAACCGGATGCCAGCCAGATGCCGCCCCCGCCCACGGGCGACTCTGAGACTGGTTCCTGGTACTATTTTGATGGGAAACAATGGCTTAAATATTCCACTGGCGAACCGGAAGAAACACCGCCCCCGGCT
>RFJF01000259.1 GCA_003695455.1 Chloroflexota bacterium | reverse complement strand
TGCGGATGGATGACGGCAGCGTGCGGGTGTATCGTGGTTACCGGGTGCAGTACAGCGATGCCCGCGGGCCAACAAAAGGCGGCCTGCGCTGGCACCCGGACGAAACCATTGACACGGTCAAGGCATTGGCCGCCTGGATGACCTGGAAAACGTCAGTGGTAGATATTCCGCTGGGCGGCGGCAAAGGCGGCGTTACCTGCAACCCCAAAGAACTTTCGCCCACCGAACAGGAACGGCTGGCGCGCGGCTACATTCGCGCGGTGTGGAAAATTCTGGGGCCGGAAACCGATGTCCCCGCGCCCGATGTGTACACCAATCCCCAAATCATGGCCTGGATGATGGATGAATACAGCACCATTGCCGGCCACATGGTGCCGGGTATGATTACCGGCAAACCACTGGCCGTGGGCGGCTCCGAGGGGCGCGGCGATGCCACCGCGCGCGGTGGTATTTTCACTGTGCGTGAAGCCGCCGATGTGCTGGGGCTGGATTTGCACGGCGCCACGGCCGCTATTCAGGGGTACGGCAATGCCGGGCAGTTTGCCCACAAGCTGGCTACCGAACTGCTGGGGATGCGGGTGGTGGCCGTATCCGACTCGCGGGGCGGCGTCTTCAACGAGGCCGGGCTGGATTTTGAATCAGCCGTGCAGCACAAACGTGAAACCGGCTCGGTGGTGGGTTTGCCCGGCGCCACGCCCATCAGCAACAATGACTTGCTGGCGCTGGATGTCTCGGTGCTGTTTCCAGCAGCGCTAGAAAACGTCATCACCGGCGAGAACGCGGCCTCGGTGCGGGCCAAAATTGTGGCGGAACTGGCCAACGGCCCCACCACCCCGGACGCCGACAAAATTCTGCACGAAAACGGCGTGTACGTCATCCCCGATTTTCTGTGCAACGCCGGCGGCGTGACGGTGAGCTATTTTGAGCAGGTGCAGAATGCCTACAACTACTACTGGACGCTGGAAGAAGTACACGAACGGCTGGACCGCAAAATGACGGCGGCTTTCCACGCCGTTCACGATATGGCACAGGCCAAAGGCGTACACAATCGACTGGCGGCCTATCTGGTAGCGGTTGAGCGGGTAGCCGAGGCGGCCAAACTGCGCGGTTGGGTTTAAAGCCGTTCAACCTGCCAACAAAAAAGAGTGCGGAGGCAATCCGCACTCTTTTTATTTACCACAAAAAGTAGCATCTCAACGGTCAACATCGGCCTGAGAATTGGCCGTGTGTTGCTGGATTTCCTGCACACTTTGCGCATTCTGCGCCGGTGCTGCCGGTTCAGAAAAATATTGAATGCCTGCATTCAGAATTACACCAATAATCAATGCTTTAACAAATAATAAAACGGCTTGTTTTGACATACTTTTTACTCCCGGAATCGTTATGTCAAATTTACAACAAAAAACACAGACACTCAATATGAAATAAGTCCCGGTGGTTGTGACTATGGTTGTTAAGTGTTACAGGGAAGTTGCAGGAAAATGGAGGGTGGATTTGAACAGATGCAAACCCACCAATTGAAGCGACGACTCGGCAACAAACACTGGGTTGCCGTGAGTATAGCAGCAATTTCATCATTGCGCCAAGCGTTGACCGGTACCGGCGCGCAGTCAAATCAAACTTTGATCAGCCCCCGCTGCATGGCCCAAACCACCACCTCGGCGCGGTTGCGAACGTGGGTTTTGCGCAAAATGTTGCGTACGTGGTTTTTGATGGTGTTTTCTGACAGATCCAACTGCTGGGCAATTTCCAGATTGGTCAATCCCTGCGCCAGCAAGCGAACGATTTCCACCTCGCGGGGGGTCACGGTGCCTGTGGGATCAACAGTGGGTACCGTTGTAACAGGGGACGGGGGCGGCGCAGCCGGGGCAGGAGCCGCCGGTTCATGGCGAACGCGCTGTAACACTTTGGCCGCCACCGCCGGAGAGAGCGCCGACTGCCCCAAATTGACCTGCCGGATGGCATCAATCAGATTTTCGGGCTTGCCCTCTTTGAGCAGATAGCCGCTGGCCCCGGCGTCAATGGCGCTGAAAAGATAATCGTTTTCTTCAGACGCCGACAACATCAGCACTTTTACCTGCGGCATTTTTTGGCAAATCACGCGGGTGGCCTCGATTCCGCTGCCGGGCATGATAACATCCATCAAAATTACGTCGGGATGGGTGCGCTCGGCCATTTCAATGGCTTGCGCCGCGTTTTCTGCTTCACCTACAATTTCAAATTCCGGGGTATCTTCCAGCAGGCTGAGCAGCCCGCGCCGGAAAAGCGGGTGGTCATCAACAACCAGCAATTTAATGGATTCCATCATCTTGTCCTCTCGTTCTGGTTTGGATTTTATCCGGTTTTAGCCGATTCAACAAAATTTTCTGCGCCGGCGCCGATATTCTTGTGGCGAGTTTCAAAAACAATGTTTTGCGCGCGGTGCGGTTATCATCCCAAAGCCGGTTCTGCCGGCCGAATCCCTTCGGTGGGAACCGTGACCCGGATTTCTGTGCCATGACCGGGCCGGGTGGTAATTTCCAGCGAGCCGGATAATTCGGCGGCGCGTTCTCGCATAAATTGTACACCGCTGGCGCCATTCTGCGCAGTTGCCGCCGGGTCAAAACCGTGCCCGTCATCGCCAATTACCAAAGTGAGCAACGTTGGCTGGTAGTCAATTTGCACCCAGGCCCGGCTGGCTTTTGCGTGCCGCCGAATGTTGGTCAATCCTTCCTGCGTAATCCGAATCAGGTGCAAAATGGTGGTGTCCGGCACGCCGGGGTTTTGGCCGTTAACGGTCAGTTCCACCGGCAACTCGTAGCGGGCAGAAAAGCTCTGCACGTATTCTGTGAGCAGGCTTTCCAGCGTATCGCCGGGGCTAACGCCCACCCGCAAGCCAACCACGGCGTCCCGGGCTTCGGCGTACACCTCTTCCAGCACGTCTTCAAGGTTGACCATTTCGCGCCGCACGCGGTCTGTATTTTCTTCTGCCAGCCAGCCCTGCATGCGGGCCACCTGCATTTTCAGGTAGCCCAGCGTTTGCACCAGTCCATCGTGAATTTCCCGCGACAGGCGGCTGCGTTCTTCAACAATGGCCTGACTTTCCAACTGGCTGTACAGGCGGCTGTTTTGCACAATCAACGCAGTTTGCCCGGCGATGGTGGAAAGCAGGGTGATTTGGCGCACCGAAAATCGGTTGGGGTGCGGGTCGGCAAGCAAAAAGCCGCCCACCACCGAACCGTCAACGCAGGTCAGCGGAATGGCCAGCACCGAACCGAAATTTTCCGGCAGTAACTCGCTGGACAGTTCTGACAGGTAGCGTGGTTTCTGCTGCGCAATGGCTTGCTGAACCACATCCTGAAGTTGCAACACCTGGCTCAGAGTCATTCCCTGAAACGTGACCGGCTGCAAATGCTCGCCGTGGGCATCAAACAGATAAATAGCGCCCTGCGCCACCGGGCCGGCCTGCCGGGTTTGAGTCAGAATTTGTTCCAGCATTTCGCGCACATCCAGCGGCGCGCGTACCGTCTGGTCAATGCTGTCCAGCACAAATTGCTGGCGATGCAGTTCATCCGATTGCTGGCTGACTTGTGTTTGCAGCATCTCGTTCAATCCGGCCAGTTGTTTGATGTTTGCCATCAACTGCTTGCGCATCGATTCCAGCGCGGTGGACATTTTGCCAAGTTCTGCGCTGCCGGTTATAC
>RFJF01000258.1 GCA_003695455.1 Chloroflexota bacterium | reverse complement strand
TAATTGAGGTGGGTTGTGCCGGCAAAGTTGCGTGAAATTGCGGTTAGTTTCGCTATCAACCCCGGCACCATGCCCCCGTCAGGCAATGGGGTCTTTGGGGTTGTAGCTGTCTATTGTGCCGGGTCGGGTGTAAAATGGTTTGCCAAAGTAAATTTTTACCCCCACCGGCCAAGCTAACAAATCGTTGTAGCCGAATTGCTAATCCTGGCGTTAATTGAAAGTTGATTGGGCATCAAAGTTGCAGTAAAATTTTTAACATCCGTTGCTAACCCGTAATCGGCTAAACTCAATCGTTGGGCGGATAAGTTGAATCAACCGCCGCCGAAGGCGCAGGTGGCGTTTTTTTTGTTTGCCTAGAGTAAGTATTTTTATGAAACTGGTCTTACCGGCTAGTCGGGTGTATAATAAAAATAGCTATGATAGACCAGCGTTTTACGAGAACGTCAGGTGGTGCGGCTGCCCAACATCGCGGACCAATAAACCACTTTCACCTCTCTTGAACTTCAAACCCACCCACCTTTTTTCTGCCATCTAATAGTTGCCCGGATTGGCGACAAGCCGCACAGCAGGCTTTTGCCGCCTTTATACGCCTGCATATTTCAGGGAGGGAAAATAATGAACCGCCTTTCTCTTCTATGGTTATTTGTCATGGTAGTGGCCGGATTAACCGCCTGCCAAAGCGCCCCGCTCCCCTTCCAATGTACCGATGAAATCGGCTGTGACCTTCCCTCACTATAGTGGACGTAGGATTAAGCCCGATTGGGTGCGGGCATGATACTGAGCCTCAAATGCAGCCGGGCTGAGACAACCAAGGGTCGAGTGAAGACGTCGAGTACTATAGAACGCTTCGATGTCAAAGAAAATATCCGTCCGGGCTTCGGCACGGGTTTGGTAACGGGTAGGGTACACCCATTCCGTTTTCAAACTGCCAAAGAAACTTTCGGTGGGCGCATTGTCGTAACAATTGCCGGTGCCGCTCATACTGATTTGGCACTGCCGGTTCTTTAACAACAGCTGATACGCTGCAGCGGTGTATTGACTGCTCCGGTCGGAGTGATGCAACAATCCGGCTGGTGGGTTACGCTGTTCCAATGCCATCGTCAGCGCATCCAGCGCCAATTCAACCGTCAACCGTGCCGACATCGCCCAGCCCACAATCCGCCGCGAAAACAGGTTGATGACCACCGCCACATACAGCCAGCCTTCCCGGGTGACCACGTAGGTGATATCCACCGTCCATTTCCGGTTTGGCGCTGTGGCCGCAAAGTCTTGTGCCAGCCGGTTGGGTGCTTTCAAATGGGCTTTGCCGGCGCGCGTGGTGCGCTTGAAGTGCTTACTCTGCCGCGATTGGATGCCGTGCCACCCGGTTCTCGCTGCAGGGAATTGTTTTTCGCACGGCGCGGTACACCCGCGGACTGCCGTAGGTACCGTTGCTCGCCTCTTAGACCGTTTTGATACCTTTCAGTAACGCTTGATTGGCCATCTCCCGCGCGCTGACGGGACGGGTGCGCCAGGCATAATAGCCACTGGTCGACACCGCTAACACTTGACACATCAACCACACCGGAAATTCATCCCGGTGGTCATCAACAAATTGAAATCTCATTTGTTTGGATGCGTGAAGCCTGTCCTGAGTCTGCCGAAGGGATGGCCACTGCTTTTTTTAAGATGCCTTGTTCCTGCTCGGCAATGCGCAATTCGCGTTCCAATTGCCTGATGCGCTTTTTCTCCGCGTTCAAGGGGGCATCGGCACTGAATGCAGCCGCCCCTTCCCGCTGTACTTGCGTTTCCGGCGCCCCAGCAATCCGGCATTAATGCCGAGTTCCTGCTCAATTTCTGCCGCGGTTTTGCCGGATGTTTGCCATAACCGGACCACCTCGCGCTTAAAGCCGGCAGCATATGTTCGTCTTTTCGTTGTCATTTTTTCCTTCAAGGTCAGTGTGGTAGATTTTAGATTGCTGTCCACTTTCTTGGAAGAAGATCAGTTCATTGGTCATTGAAAATTATGGAGGTGTAGCATGTTAATTGGCGTTTTTTCTGATGTACACGATAATCTGGAAAATCTGCAGGCGGCGCTGGCCGAATTCAAATCGCGCGGGGTAGAAACCCTGATTTTCTGCGGTGATTTCTGCTCGCCTATCCCCTCGCGGGAAATGGGCGGCGGTTTTGCCGGCGATATTCACGTGGTCTTTGGCAACGGCGACGGCGACCGATTTGCCATTACCGGGGTGGCGCAAAAGATGTTTCCCAACTTGATTCTGCACGGCGAACACGCCGAACTGGAACTGGGCGGCGCAAAAATTGCCGTGACTCACTATCCGTTTTATGCGCAGGCGCTGGCCCGCACCGGCGATTACGACGCCGTTTTTTCCGGTCACACGCACCAACGCCACCAGCAGCAGTTTGGCGATTGCCTGTGGCTCAACCCCGGCGAGGTGCTCGGCTGGCAGGGTGCGCCCTCGGTGGCAGTGTACAACACCCAAACCCGCACCGCCGAATTTGTGGAGCTGGCGTAACATATTGTCTATAGCGAATTGGTTTTGATGAAGTCAATCAGTTCATCCACCTGGGTAAAGGCCAGCCCGGTAACGGTATCGGCTGCGCCGTAGTACACGGCAATGCGCCCGGTATCGGCGTCGGCCAGGGCGGCGCAGGGAAAGGCCACGTTTGGCACATCGCCCACGCACTCGTACAGCGTTTGCGGCGAGAGGATGTACGGGCGGGTGCGGTACAATACCTTCCATGGCTGGTCAATATCCAGCAGGGCCGCGCCCATGCTGTACACAAAACCGTTGCAACTGGTCAGCACGCCGTGGTAAATCAGCAGCCAGCCCTCGGTGGTTTCAATGGGAATTGGCCCCGCGCCAATTTTGGTGGCCTGCCAGCCGCCGGTGGTACTCATCACGTGGCGGTGGCAGCCCCAGTGAGTCATATCCGGGCTTTCGCTGTAGAAAATATCGCCAAAGGGGGTGTGCCCGTTATCGCTGGGGCGGCTGAGCATAGCGTATTTGCCGCCAATTTTGCGGGGGAACAGCACTCCGTTGCGGTTGAAGGGCAGGTAGGCGTTTTCAAGTTGGTAAAACGTTTCAAAATCGTAGGTGTAGCCCACGCCGATGGTGGGGCCATGGTAGCCGTTGCACCAGGTTACGTAGTAGCGGTCGTCAATTTTGCATACGCGGGGGTCGTAGGCGTATTCAAAATCAATAATCTCTTCCACTTTGGGGGTATCGGCCACAAAATGGATGCGCTCGTGCGAGAGCGTCCAGTTGATGCCGTCGTCGCTTTTGCCGCTGTGCATTTGCATTTGCCGCGCTTTGTCATCGCAGCGAAAAACGCCGGCAAATTTGCCGTTGTACGGCACCACTGCGCTGTTGAAAATACTGTTTGAACCGGGAATCAAATCACGCGGGATAACCGGATTTTGCGAGTAGCGCCACATTACGTCAATGTGGCCTGCCGGCTTGTCTTCCCAGGGAATATTGGGCAGCGCCGGGCCGAGTATGGTTTTGGTGGTCATTGGTGACTCCTTGGTTAGAATGTAAATTTCTCGTGGGAACTCGTGAGGGCTTTTCAGTAAAAAGTTTGTTTTTTGTACAAGAAAATTTTGTATAACCGGCCATAAGGAGTATGGAGTAAGGAGTAGGAAGTAAGGTTTTCCATACTCCATACTTCCTACTCCTTACTTCCTGATTCTGTTTGGTTCCGGCAGGTTCGGGTTGGAGACTAGCGTTTGGAGCCGTCCGGCATGGTTACATCACTGAGTCTGGCTCTGAAGAGGATGGTCATATTCAATGTTGCGCCGGTCAGGTCGGCGCCGGTCAAATCGGCAAAACCCAAATCGGCCCAACTCAGGTCGGCATCCGTCAGGTTGGCGTTGCGCAGGTCGGCGCGCTGAAGCACCGCGCCGCTGAGGTTGGCGTTGCGCAGGTCGGCGCCGCTCAGGTCGGCCCGTTTGAGTTTGGCTGTGCTAAAATCAACACCCTGCAAATTGATGCCGCTCAAATCGGCCTGAACCAGATTGGCCTCCTGAAAATTTCGTTCTCCGGCGTTGTACCGTTCAATCAGTTTTTTTGCGGCGTGATTATTGGTGTTGGGCAAATGTTCTTCGCTCATATTTTTCTCGCTATTGGCGGGTACTGTTTATCAGAAATTTGGGCCGCTACGTTGGCGGACGCTGCTAAAATTATGATACCCTATTTAACGTGGCTTGAACATTCCCCATCAAGTACTAATTTGCCCAAAACCAACCCGGCCAATGGTACCGGTTGGCTGCAAACTTGCTTCGCCAATTGTCCATCGGGTATAATTTTGCCCCAATACCCAATTACCCGGACGGTTTTTTGTGCAAATTGGCATTGATTACACCGCGGCGTTAAAACAGGGCGGCGGCATTGGCCGCTACACCCGCGGACTCATCACCGCGCTGGCCCAACTGGATACCCGCAACCACTACACTCTGCTGACCACCCCCGACGCTCCGCGCGCCGGGCTGGATGTTTTTTTGGCCCACCCCAACTTTGACGCAAAAACTTACCCGCTGCCCGAACGCTGGATGACCATAGGCTGGCACCGGCTCTACCTGCCCATCCCGGTGGAGTGGTTCAGTGGGCCGGTGGAGCTGTTTCACTCGCCCAATTTTATTTTGCCGCCTGCCCGCCGGGCAAAAACACTGCTCACCGTGCACGATCTGTCGTTCATCCGCCACCCGCAGGGCGCGGTGGATAAATTGCGGCGCTGGCTGGAAAAGGTGGTGCCGCGCAGCCTGGCTCGCGCCAACCACGTGCTGGCCGATTCGCGCAGCACAAAAATCGATTTGCAGGAAATTTACGGCGTGCCGGCTCAGAAGATTACCGTGGTGGGGGCCGGCGTTGAAGCGCGATTCCGGCCGGTTACCGACCCGGCCACATTACAGGCGGTGCAAAAAAAATACAACCTGCCGCCCCGGTTTATTTTGGGGTTGGGTACGCTGGAGCCGCGCAAAAACTTTACCGGGCTTATCCGCGCGTTTGAGCAATCTCCGGTGCGGGAGACACACCACCTGCTCATTGCCGGCGGCAAAGGCTGGTTGTATGACGATATTTTTGCGGCGGCGGAACAATCGGCGGCGGCGGAGCGTATCCACTTTGCCGGCTTTGTGGCCGATGACGACCTGCCCGCGCTCTACTCGCTGGCGGATATTTTTGCCTACCCGTCTCATTATGAAGGGTTTGGCATTCCGGTGGCAGAGGCAATGGCCTGCGGCACGCCGGTTATTTGCGCCAACAATTCCAGCCTGCCAGAAGTGGCCGGCAACGCGGCCGTGCTGGTGTCTGCCAACGACACCGGGGCGTTGGCGGCGGCATTGCAACAATTGGCAACTGACTACTCGCTACGCGAAGAATTGGTCCGCCGCGGATTTGAGCAGGCCAGAATTTTCAACTGGCCTAATGCCGCACAACGGCTGCTGAATGTTTACCAGACGTTTGCCTGACCCTTCAAACCGGAAACAGAGGTGAAAAATTGAATAAATACCCGGAATCAAAACTGGCCCAATCAAAATGATTGGGCCAGTTGATTTTAACGCCAAAATTTTTCTATTTGCGCCGGACAAGCAAATCGTAATCAATCTCCTGCCCGCCATCGTTGCGGATACGGATAAAGTAGGTGGTGTTCGATACCAAATGCCCATCCCACAGCCAGGTGTGGGTGTCGGCGGCCTCGTTGTATTTGGTAAAACTACCCACCCCGAGCGGCGTCATTTCATCGCCGGTGCCGCGCCGCCAGATTTGCTGCATCTGGTAGGGATAAATTTCTACATTGATGTGATGCGCCAGGTAGCCGTAGCCCGGTTTGTGCGTCAGCCCGATGCTGTAGGGCAGAAAATCAAAACTTTTCTTGTTGGTGTTGGGCGTGGTAAAACTGAACCACAAATCTTCGCCGGCGGCGAGTTTGCCGCTGGTGCGCCCTTTTTGCAGCAACAGCGGCGCGCCGATGTCTTTGCCGGTTGGTTCGGCGGGAATTTGCACCACCGCTTTTTGCGGTTTGATTTTCGGCTCGCCCAGTTCCATATTGATGATGTCGCCGGGAACCAGATGGTAGTCAATCCATTTGCTGGTGCCGTTGGTAATTTTCACGTAGTAGGTATCGCCATCTACCACCGTGCCGTGCCACAGCCGCTCACCGGTAATGTAATCGCCATCACGAGAAACCCACGAACCGGCCCCAAAGTGTTCCATATCGTCCGGGGTGCCACGCGACCAGATGGGCAACTGGCTGCCGGTGAACATTTCAAAGGTCACGTAACGCGCCAGATTTGGCTCGCCGGGGGTGAAGAACATAGTCAGCGAGTAGTTTTCAATCAACTTGCCGTCTACCTTACCGGCGGTAAAGGTGTACCAGTGTTCGGTTTTGGGAGCCATCCGGCCGGTATTTGGCC
>RFJF01000257.1 GCA_003695455.1 Chloroflexota bacterium | reverse complement strand
GAATGTTACCCACGCTGTCAATCGGCCCGCTGGCTATTCCCGCCTACCCGTTTTTTGTGCTGCTGGCATTTTGGGCAGGTATGTGGCTCACCGCGCATCGCTCTGAACAGTTGGGCATTGATGGCGACCACGCCTACAACGCCGGCCTGTACGGCTTTATTGCCGGTATCATTGGCGCGCGCCTGTGGTTTGTGCTGTCTCACTGGGAAAATTACGCCGGCGATATTGGGCAGGCGTTTTCTCTGTCTCGGAGCGCGCTGGCCACGGAAGAAGGATTGATTATTGGCGCGCTGGTTGTGTTCATTTACCTGCAGCGTAGCAACGTACCGTTGGGCACGTTTCTGGATGCCGCCGCGCCGGGGCTGGTGTTGGCCGCCGCAGTGATTCACGTCGGTGCATTTTTGGGTGGCACATCGCTGGGCGCACCCACCACCGTACCGTGGGCAGTAAACATTGCCGGTGCGGCTCGCCACCCGGTGCAATTGTACGCTGCTGCAGCCAGCCTGCTTATTTTGGCCGCAGTCTGGTGGTCCAGCTATCGCCCCTGGCCCGGGTTTCAATTTTGGCTGGTGATTGCCCTGTATGCCGGCAGCCGGTTGTTTCTTGAAATTTTCAAAGCCCGGCCACCCACTGTTGGTGATGGATACCTGTCTGTGCAGGTATTCTCACTGATTGTGATTGTACTTTCACTGGCGGTCATGGCGCATCGCTTTACAACCCAGGTAACCTACACCGAATCCGTAGCAACGTCTCTGGAAGCCCGATGAAATTAAAAGATCCAAAAACACTGGTTGAACAAATTGCCCTGCTGATGGCCAGTTTTATCTGGACGGTGATTGTGCTGGCGGCGATTATTTTCTTTTGGGTGTATCAGGATGTGCAGGCCCGCTGGGATGCCGTGCTCAACCCGCCGCCGCAGGCTGCGCTGGCGCAGGCCCCGCCGGTGGCTACCCCTTCGCCCACGTTGTGGGCCGGGCCCGGCGCCACGTTAACCCCCACCCCCACATTGCCGCCCACGCCGCTGGCTACCCGTGTGATTGGCCCCGAAGTTTTACCCGAAACCCTGAACCCCGGCGAAACCCCTGTGCCGGTGATTGTTCACACAAATGACGAAGCCCAGGAGTTTGGCGTTGACCAGAATCAACCGGTTACGGTGAATTTTTTGCCCACTGCCACCCCCGGCTCCGGTGATGCCGCAATTGGTGGGGGCATGCCCACCCACCTCACCATTGAGTCTGTGGGGATTGATTCTGACGTGATCCCCGTGGGTTGGAGCGTTATTCAAAAAGACGGTCAGGAATATAGCATCTGGCAAGTGGCCGATTACGCCGTGGGCTGGCACAAAACCAGCGCGCTGCTGGGCCAGCCGGGCAACACGGTAATGGCGGGCCATCACAACGTGAATGGCGAAGTGTTCCGTGATTTGGTCAACGTGGAAGTGGGCGATAAAGTGGTTATTTCTGCCGGCAACCAAAAATTTGAGTACGTTGTAGATTTGAAAACCATTGTCAAAGAAAAAGGCGAGCCGGTAGAGGTGCGCAAACGCAACGCCCAGTGGATTGCCCCCACCGCCGACGAGCGCATCACTTTTGTCACCTGCTGGCCCTACACCAACAATACCCACCGCGTAATTGTGGTTGCCAAGCCGGCCAGGGGCTGACAAATTTCAAAAAAACAACAAGACCCGGCAGCAGTCAACTCCGGGTCTTTTTTGTTGGGCCAAAATAGCGTATAATACGGTGCAAAGTTACAGAGTTATCATTTGTCATTTGCCATTTGTTCATTGGCAATTAGTAATTGGTTTTATGCAAGGAGCATTTTATGCCGCTAATTGATCCAACCATCATTACAAAAATCAGGCGTAACCACGGGCTGGAACACGCCACCATTCACATGCTCAGCCGCCGCCACAAAAAATTGTCAATTGTGGGGCACAGTAACTGGTCCGGCTTCACCCTGTACGGAGATGTGGATACCTCCGAAGTTGAACGCGCCGCCCACGAAGCCCTGCACCGGCTGCAACAGGGCCAGTCTGAACTGGCGGTGCATCCCCGCTGCGGCACGGTTTTGGCTACCACCGGTCTGCTCACCGGATTGGCCGCCTTTCTCACCATCGGGCTGGAT
>RFJF01000256.1 GCA_003695455.1 Chloroflexota bacterium | reverse complement strand
GGGTGGGTGTGTATAAAAGCCGGCAATTTACCAAAACGCTGCCGGAAATTATTAGCCGCTACCACTGGCAGGAGATTGAGCAGGGCAAGCTGGTTGACCCACCGGCCAATTGATAGCCAACTGAAAGGAATAATTTTGCAGAACAAGGAATGTGTATTTATCGCTCTGGGAACCAACCTGGGGGACCGGCAGCAAAATCTGGTGGAGGCGCTGCGCCGTCTGCCGCCGGCTGTCACCGTAACTTCCGTATCGCGGGTGTACGAGACCGCACCGGCGTACGTACTCAATCAGCCTCCGTTTTTAAACGCCGTAATCGGGGCAGAAACCACCCTGCCCCCGGCGGAACTGCTGGCGTATTTAAAGCGACTCGAAGTGGAGATTGGCCGGGCCAAAACTGTGCGCTACGGGCCACGCAAAATTGACCTCGACATTCTTTTTTATGGCGAGCAGCGCGTTACTTTATCGCAGTTGCAAATTCCGCACCCGCGGTTGCAGGAGCGCGGTTTTGTGCTGCATCCACTGGCCGATATTGCCCCGGATTTTGTCCATCCCACATTGGGGTTAACGGTGCGCCAAATGCTGGCTGCGTTGCCCTCGCAGAACGGGGTGCTCAACGTGTCCAACTGGCAGCCTCTGACGGCAGCGTTGGCAGCGGGCTAACGGCCGCGCACCAGCGCGTCGGTCATTTTTGCCACGCGGCTCATTTCTTTCACCTGATGCACGCGCACAATATCTGCCCCGCGGGCAATGCCGATGGCAATGGCGGTGGCTGTTCCTTCCACCCGTTCATCGGGCGGCAGGTTGAGCGTGTAACCGATGAAGGATTTGTTTGACGGGCCGAGCAAAATGGGGTAACCCAGCGATTTGAAATAATCGAGCCGGTTGAGCAGGGTCAGATTCTGTTCCACAGTTTTGCCAAACCCAATACCGGGGTCAATGATAATTCGCTCGGGGGGGATGCCGGCCCGCCGGGCCAGTTCGATGCCGGCTTGCAGTTCGTGGGTCACATCGTCCAGCAGGTTGTTGTATTTTGAGCCAACGTATCGCCCGCCCAGCCGGGCCTCTTGCACGGCATCGCGGGGTTTGCTGCGGTTGTGCATAACGATGACCGGCGCGGCGTGTTTTGCACACACCGCGGCCATGTTGGGGTCCATTTGCAGGCCCCACACATCGTTCACCATATGTGCGCCGGCCCGGAGCGCGGCCTCTGCCACGTCTGACTTGTACGTGTCAACAGAAATGGGCAGGTTGGTTTCCTGCGCCAGCCCCTCGATGACCGGCAGCACCCGCGCCAGTTCTGTTTTTGCGTCTACCGGGGCCGCGCCGGGGCGGGTGCTTTCGCCGCCCACATCCAGAATGTGTGCCCCCTCCGCCGCAAACCGAACCCCCTGCGCCACGGCCTGGGCCACCCAGTCGTCGCCGTGCAGCAGCCCGTCGCCGGAAAAACTGTCGGGCGTGGCGTTGATAATGCCCATCACATAGGTTTGCCTGCCCCACTCAAACAGAGACTTGCCAATTTTCAGAGGAGTCATCAGGTTATTTATCCGTTGTGTTAAAGCTGGAAATGGGCAGAAATAATTGGAACAAATATTGGTACGAGACAAATGAATCCATAAATTCTTCGGCTTCGCCATCCCAGCCGCCGGCGGCGTAAATGGTGGTATCAATGGACGTAATGCCCAGGTTGCGCCACTGGCCGCCAAAGGGCGATTCAAAGGTACTCCAGGTATCGGTGGCGGGGTCGTATTTTTCGCTGGTGTCCGAGGCGTGATTCCAGCCGCCGCCGATGGCGTACAGATTGGCCGACCCACCAACCAGCCCCAACCCGCCGCGCGCCTCGGTGAGCGGCGCTTTTTGGGTGAGTTTGCCGGTTTGCGGGTCAAACGCGACTACTTGAGCAAGTTCGTCCGTGCCGTTGAATCCGCCGGCCACATAAATGAGATTGTCCAGCGCGGCCGCGCCGGCAAATCCAAGGGGTTGGGGCAGTGTTTGTTCCAGCACCTGCCAGGCGTCATCTTCCGGGGAATAGGCAAAAATTGTGTCTTCAAACGCCTGCCCGTTCCAGCCGCCAAACAGGTACAGGGTGTCATCCAGCACAGCCAGCGCGTAGCCGCAGCGGGCTGCCGGCAGCGCCGCCCCCGATGACCACTCATCGGT
>RFJF01000255.1 GCA_003695455.1 Chloroflexota bacterium | reverse complement strand
TCGTGCGGGTCATCGGCCAGGTTGTACAATTCGTCCTCATCAAAGCCATTGAACACATACTTGAACTCATCGCGCCACACAATTCTTTGCGTGTAGTGAAAACGTTGGCCGTGACATTCGGCAAATGTCTCGTCGGCCCAGTCTGCCGGCGGCGATTCCGCCAGCAATGGCGCCAGCGAGCGTCCCTGGCAGGCAAAATCTTTGCCGGCGGTGAGTTGGGTGAGGGTGCGCGGCAGGTCGAGCAGGCTGACGCGCCGGGATATTTCTTGCCCGGCAGGGATGCCGGGGCCGCTCAAAATCAGCGGCACGCGGTAAACATCGTCAAAGGCGGGGATGCCTTTGAGCAGCAGCCGGTGGGCGCCCATGTAATCTCCGTGGTCAGAGGTGAAAACGATGAGCGTATTTTCGAGCTGGTCGCTTTCGTGTAGTGATTGAATAATTCGACCAATCTGGTCATCCACCAGCGCGCAAAAGGCGTAGTAGCAGGCGGTGGCGGCGGCAAAGTCGGCCCACTCCACATCCTGCCAAACCTGCTGGATGCGGCGGTAAATGGCGGGCCGCCCGGACAGGTCATCGTAAAAACTGGGTGGGCGGGGGATGTCTGCCGGGGTGATGCGTTCAAAATATTCGCGCGGCACTACGTAGGGATCGTGAGGCGCTTCGGTGCTGAGCACCAGCGCCCACGGACGGTCAGGCTGCCGGGCCGCCCGGCGCACAAATTCGATTCCGCGTGAGTAGAGGCGGTGTTCGGGCGTTTCCTCCACCGGCGAGTCAACCACGCCGTACATCAAAAAGTCGCGGTAGCCGGGGTGCGATACCCGCCGCTGTGGGTGCATTGTTTCATGGCGTTCCACCAACCCCAAAACCTGGTGGTACGCTTCCACATCGTATTCGTCAAAACCAAAATTTTCCAGCCGGTTGCTCCGCTCCACGTGCCATTTGCCAAAATAGCCGGTGCGATATCCGGCTTGCCGGAGCAAACTTGGCCACACGGGCAGGTCGGTGTTAAAGCGGGCGCGGTAGGCAGGCACAGCGTGGGTGCAATCTACCATGCCGTGGGTGTGGGGCAGAACGCCGGTGAACAGGCTGGCGCGGGTGGGTGAGCAGATGGGGTTGACCGTGGTGCAGCGATTGAACCGCGTGCCGCGCCGGGCCAACGCGGTCAGGTGGGGCATGGGGCAGGCGGTGTGCGGTTCGGTGGTGTCGGCGCGCTGTTGGTCGGTAATCAGAAACAGCAAATTGGGCGGGCGCATTTTTCCTCCGGTGTGTCACGCGGCAGGGCGGTTTTGCTCGCGGTCATCGAGCAGTTGCTGCAGCATTTGCCGCATTTTAGCCAGTTCGGTTTTTAGCTGGGCCAGGTCGGCCTCGGCGGCGTCATTGCTGGCAGAAACAAAGGAGGAGGAGAGGTAGCTGGTGAGAATGGTGAACAGGCCGATGCCGCTGAGCATCACCACGATGGCAATGAGTCGCCCGGTTAGCGTCACCGGGTAGCGGTCGCCGTAACCGACGGTGGTCACGGTAACCAACACCCACCAAATGGCGTCAATCACGCTGGTGATGTTGGCTCCGGGAGCCTCAAGTTCGGTGAGCAGGATGAAGTAGCTGGCAAAACCCACCAGCAAAATGGCAAACAGCACCGTCACCAGCAGCGAGCTTTCTGCAGGCCGGTTGACGACGGTTCGCAGAAGTTCAGCGGGGCTGGTTTTGCGCAAAATTCGCACGGCGCGCACCAGCCGCCAGATTCGGAAGACGCGCAGAGCCGGCAGCGCAGGCAGACTGCCCAGCAAATCCATCCA
Source organism: Chloroflexota bacterium (assembly GCA_003695455.1). Taxonomy (GTDB): domain Bacteria; phylum Chloroflexota; class Anaerolineae; order 4572-78; family J111; genus J095. Next base: position 1,118 of record RFJF01000255.1, on the reverse strand, counting down.
GCCCCATCTGAGATACTCTCGTTTGTTGGGGGCCATGTACAGGCTGCTGGCAAAATCAAACAGAAATATCAGGCTGATGAGCGTGTCCATCAGCACTGCCACGCTGGCGGCGGCGTAGCCAAAACCGGGTACAATGATTATAACGGTAGTCGCCAGCGAGATGAGCGTCAGCGCCAGAATAAACAGATCGTAAGTGCTGCTGCGTGATTTTTGCGGCGGGTTGGTTGAGCTATTGTTTTGGCCGGTCATTTGATTCCCTGCAAGGATGTATGTTTTAAGGATAGATTGACATAATATTTTTGTCAAGCCGTTTGTTGTTTGGATAATCGGATGCCAGCCAAAAAGCCCGCCGGGAATTCCCGGCGGGCTTTGAAAAATCGCTGTACATTCTGTGCGGTCAATTAGAGATTATACATCCAAATTTTGAACCTGTTTGGCGTGGGTTTGGATGAATTTGCGGCGCGGGGCTACGGCTGCGCCCATCAGCATATCAAACGTGCGGTCGGCGGCGGCGGCATCTTCAATGTTCACCTGCAAAATTGTGCGGATTTCCGGATTCATGGTGGTTTCCCACAACTGCTCCGGGTTCATCTCTCCCAAACCTTTGTACCGCTGCAATGACACGCGGGCTGCATCGCCGTTTATTTTTCTGATAAACTCATCTTTCTCATCTTCCGAGTAGACATACGCCACTTCTTTTTTGTGTTTAATCTGGTACAGTGGCGGCAGGGCAATAAACATGCGGCCGTCTTCAATCAACTGGGGCATGTAGCGGAAGAAGAAGGTGAGCAGCAGAGTACGAATGTGCGCCCCGTCCACGTCGGCGTCGGTCATAATGATGATGCGTCCGTAGCGCAGGTTTTCAATGTTGAAATCATTGCCGATGCCGGTTCCGAGCGCGGTGATGAGCGCTTTGACCTCGTTGTTGCTGAGAATTTTGTCCAGCCGGGCGCGTTCGGTGTTGAGGATTTTGCCCCGCAGCGGCAGAATGGCCTGAAAGCGGCGGTCGCGGCCCTGTTTGGCGCTGCCGCCGGCGCTGTCGCCCTCAAGAATGTACAGTTCGGTGCTGTTTGTGTCGCGGCTGGAGCAGTCGGCCAGTTTGCCGGGCAGGGTACTGC
>RFJF01000254.1 GCA_003695455.1 Chloroflexota bacterium | reverse complement strand
CATGTGGCAGCCCAGGCATCCGGCGCCTTCCATCAGCGCCAGCGCATCACCACCGCCGGATGAGGCCGCAGAGGCGGCAGCCTCCGCTTCGGTTGCCGGGGCGGATTCGGCGGGAGCGGCAGCCATGCTGCTTGAGCCGTCTTCATTCAGGCTGAGGATAAAGTTGACCACGGTTGTCAACTCTTCTTCTGATAACGAATCGGCCAGGCCGGCGGGCATGATGGGCAGGCAGGGGCCGTCGGGACATTCCGGGCTGAGGAATGCACCCGGCTCGGCGATGGATTGGCGGACGTACTCTTCTGCAGACAGGCCGGTGCCGTAACTGTCAACCCGGGCTGACAGACCGTTGAGGTGGGGGCCGGGGCCTTCCATGCCCTGGTCTGCGGCCATGTGGCAGCCCAGGCATCCGGCGCCTTCCATCAGCGCCAGCGCATCACCACCGCCGGATGAGGCCGCAGAGGCGGCAGCTTCTGCTTCGGCGGCGGTGGGGGTGTTGGTTGCGGTGGGCACCGGCGTTGCCGAAGGCTGAACCACAACCGGGGTGAATTTTGTGCTTTTTGTCTGGTAGCCGGACGCTTCTAACGTTGCTATGGCCTGGGCCTTGGTGGGAACCTGCACGGTGTTAATTAAAAATACAATGGTCCCCACGCCCGCAATGGCAGTTGCCAGAATGGTGGCAATAATGACAACGTAAAATTTTGTGGTTTCGTCAGTGCTCATGTGGCCGGTGGTTTCCTTTCAGGCAGAAGTTTTTAACGCTATATGGGGGGGTGTTGGTATTACACAGTAAAACACCTGCCGGTCACATTGACCGGCAGGTGAAACACTCATCGGCGAGTGTTTTTTGGGTATCAGGTGTACAAACGGCTTTTGAAGCTGATTTTCTGTTTGGCGTCGGCCAGGCTGCCTACGCGTTTGATGTCGGCCCAGGTGCCTTTGTAGTAGGGCAGAATGTTTTCATCTGTCCAGTCGGTGGTCACATCACCCATCACGCCGTTGTAGTGGCCAAAGAGCATGAACACCTGCCCGGATTTGACTGCCGGTTCAAGGTAGGCCATGGCGTAGGTAGAGCCGTAATCGTTGGCAATTTCAACAATGTCGCCGGATTCAATGCCCAATTCTGCGGCATCGTCCGGGTTTATTTCTACCGGGGCCATGTTGAAGCGCTCGTTGGTAAAGCTCATATATTTGTTGTGATACAGGCTTTGCCACACGGCATTCATGCGGCCGTTGTTAATCCAGAAGCCGTATTTGTCTTTCTGGGCCTGAACCGGTTCCGGCAGACCATCATACGGGGTGGGCAGGAAGGTGGCTTTGCCGTCGGCGGTGCCAAATTTGTTGTCGGTGTAAATCATTTCGGTGCCGATGAGTTTGCCGTCTTTGTAATCCTGCACCGGAAGCTGGACGCCGTTGTTGCCCATGTCTCGCAGGCGGTCATACGTAACCAGGTTACCTGTGCCGCCGCCCTGGCTGTCGATGGGAGGCGCGCCGTCTTGCCCGGCCTGGCGGAAACCGTCGTTAAAGGCATCTTCTTCTGTTTCCCACTCAAAGCCTGAGAAGCGCTCGGCCATTTCGGTATTGCCTTCGGCGTCGTACAGAGCCTTGACGGCGTTGGCAATTTCGGCGGCAATCAGGCAGTCGGGCTTGGCTGTTCCGGGCGGGTCCATGAATTTTTCAGACAGGCGCATCCGGCGTTCGCCATTCATCGAGGTCAGGTTCATTTCGCCGGGGTGGGCCGCCGGGAGGAGCATGTGGGCCGCGCCGGCAATCTTGACCGGGTACAGGTCAATGCTGGTGACAAACAGGCCGCCGTCTTTGGTTACGGCATCGTAAATGACGTCTACCAATTCCTCAGCCGAGGCGCCACGCGCGTTGGCCATAGCCTCTTTGACAATGTTGCTGCGGCGCAGAATTTCGGCGCGGTACTGTTCGGCGTTGAGTGTGGTTTGGAAGGCGTTGCAACCCCACACGGTGAGCATTTGGCCGTTGCCGTTGATTAGTTCCTGGTCTACAAACAGCGCGGGGCGTCCGCCGGGGTACGGCGGGCGCACGTAACCTTCCTGGTGGCCGCCCAGCCGAACCACGCCGGTGCCTCGCCGGCCCACACTCTGAATGGTGAGCGCCAGGTTGACAATTGAGGCGATGGTATCGTAGTTGTTGTTGCCCCAGATTACGCCTTTTTCATAGCCAATCATGGTGCGCGGGCGGTTGCCGCCGGCGCCGGGTTTGGCAATCCATTCGGCGGCCTGTTTGAGTTTGTCTTCTGACACACCGGTGATTTCTGCGGTTTCTGCCAGGGTGAGGGTGTTGGCAGCCAGCATATCATCAAAGCCGGAGGTGGCTTCTTTGATAAAGTCTTCGGCGTGCCAGCCCTGCTCAACAATGTAGGTAACCAGCCCGTTAAACAGGGCGCGGTCCGTGCCGGGTTGCAGGTCCAGGTGCAGAACGTTGTCTGTGCCCACCGCCGCTTCCGTCAGCGAGATGGTGGCGGTGCGGCGCGGGTCTACAAATACAATGCGTCCTTTTTCGGCGTTGGTGTCATCGCCAAAGCGTTCTTTCTTTTTCTTGACGGTTGAACCTTGCAGGTTGGGCAGCCAGTGGGCCAAAAAGTAGTTGGTTTGGGTTTCGTAGGCGTTGGCCCCCACGGTGAGAATGGTGTCGGCCAGTTCGGCGTCTTCGTAGCTGTTGTTGAGTTCGCCAATGCCCATATCCCGCGAGGAGTGGACTTCGGAGTTGTAGGCGGGGCGGTTGTGAATGCGCACCATTTCGCTTTGAATGGCGGTGAACATCAGCTTGCCGGTTCCCCAGGTGTTTTCAAAGCCGCCACCGGCCCCGCCGTGGTCAAAGCAGTTGAAGGCCAGTTGGTTGGGGTCGCCGGCATCCAGAATTTTCTTGGTCAGACCGGCGTAAATGGTCATGGCGGTTTCCCAGTCGGTATCGTACCAGTCATCGCCGCGGAAAATTCTGGGGTGTTTGAGGCGTTCTTTGCCAATGCCATCCGGGGTGTACATAATGCTGGCCATCTGCCCGCCGCGTGCGGAGCTGAGACCCTCGTTGACCACGCAATCCTTATCGGCCACAATCATAATGTTGTAGCGGCGGCCGTCGCTGTCGGTGATGACGTTGTGCATAGCCGGGGTCATGGTCAGGGTCAGCGGGGGAAGTTGTTTGGTGAAATCAAGCCCCAGCGCATTTTCGCCGGCGGCCCGGCCGCCTTCCTGATTTGCCGGCCATTTGTAAACGTGGTAGCCACAGCCCACAATGCAGAAGTGGCACACCATGTTGGTTTTTTGCGCGTCTTTTGGCGGAAGCGGTACGCGATCGTTAAATACAGCCATTTTTCTCCTCCCCTTTAGAGTGTATTTGCCTGCCGGCCGTAAATCAGCCCGGTTACAGCCACCGCCGTCACCGAGTCGGTACCGTCGTCGTATTCCAGTACAATTTGCGGCAGGTTAATGGTTGCCTGCCCAATTACTACCTGCCCGGCCTTTTCGGGGTCAAACATGGTGAAATGGCACGGGCATTTCAGAACTTTGGTGTCGGCGTCAAACGAAACCGGACACCCCTTGTGGCTGCACAAACTGCTGTAGGCCACAATGTCCTGGTCGGGGCCAACTCCGCCCGGAACCGGTTCGCCCATTTTGAGCATCACGCAGGGTGAGGAGGCATCGGGGAAGTTGAAATTTTTGACATCGCCTACCTTGAGTGATTTGGCTTCTGCAACCTCGGTGGGTTCGTAAGCCAGTGTCACCCGGCCGCTTTCCCCCTGAGCCTGAGCCGGGGTTACGGTGCGATTGAGCGCCAGTTCGGCCGTGGATACGGCGGCAACCAGCCCCCCCGCCTTCAAAAAGGCGCGCCGCGATAATTTTTCGCTCATAAAATTCTCCTTTCTCTTTTCTTCTTTGAAAACACCAAAATATCTCGATGAGCGATTGAGATATTTGTTTACATAAGTTTGTGCCGGGATGAATTTTGGATTGATTTGAGAGGCAAACCGGGCAATTACGTTGAACACGCCCAATTTTACTGGAAACCGCAGCCGCTGAGAATACCCAAACGGATACGGATTGGGGGTCAATCGGATATGGTGTTCAATTGGTGGGGAAAAGCGCGGGGTTAAATCAGCCCGCGCCGGATGGCGAGCGCCACGGCCTGGGTGCGGTTATCGGCCTGCAATTTTGAGAGGATTTCCTGAATTTTCTTTTTGACGGTCACTTCGCTGACAAAAAGCTGGTCGGCAATGGCCTGGTTGGTGGCGCCGTCGGCCATGAGGTTCAAAATACGCAGTTCGTCGGCTTGCAGGCCGGATTGGTGGCGCAGTTTTTCTCCGGCCAGTTCCTGAAACTGGGCCAGCACCCGGTCTACCAGTTCCGGGCTGAGCAAGCGCCGGCCGCTGTGCACGGTGCGAATCACCTCCGGCAAGCTGTCGAGCGCCACATCCTTTAAAAGGTAGGCGTGCGCGCCCACTTGCAGTGCGCCAAACAGGTATTCGTCATTGTCATAGGTGGTCAAAATCACAATGCGGATGTCAGAATTTTGGCGTTTGATGGCGCGGGCCACCTCAATGCCGCTGGCCCCGCCCATGCGAATGTCCAGCAGCAGCACATCGGGCCGGGTGGCGGTGACCTGCTCAATCACGGCGGGCGCGTTGTCTGCTTCGCCAACAATGTTCAGGTCGTTGTATTCTTCCAGCAAACTGCGTAACCCCTTGCGAAAAATGGGGTGGTCATCGGCTAAAAATACGTTGATGATGGGCTTCACCGGCATGCTCCGTTGGGTCAGGTTGGTCAGAAATGGGAATGTGCAGGCTGACGGTTGTGCCGCTGCCGGGCGCAGAGCAGACGTTGAGCCAGCCGCCGGCCGCTTGCGCGCGTTCATGCATACCGGCCAGCCCCACATGCATCCGGCCATCGCCGGAAACGGGCCGGCTGGTGTCAAAACCGCAGCCGTTGTCAGACACCTGCGCGGTCAGCCAGGTATTGGTGTAAGACAAATTGACCTGCACGGCCGTTGCCTTGCCGTGGTCTGCGGCGTTGTGCAGGGCTTCCTGCACAATGCGGTACACCGCCAGTTCCCGCTCGATGGGCAGGCGGTGCGGTGCGCCGTGGCTGACAAAAGAACACGGCAGGCCCGCCATATTTTGGTATTCAATCAGGTGCGTTTTGATGGCTACCGGCAGGCCGTCTGATTCCAGCAGGGGCGGGTGCAGGTTGTGAATAATGCGGTACATTTCGGTTTTGACCCGCTTCAAAACTTCCTGGCTGTGCTGAACTTTCTCCAGCGCAATTTGGGGTTGTTTGTTCCACCGGATGCGCGCCGCTTCCAGTTCGTACAGCGCGCCCAGCACCCACTGGGTAATGCCGTCGTGAATTTCCTGGGCAATGCGGTTGCGTTCAACCTCTTCGGCCTGCACGGTTTGGTTGTACAGCGCCCTGAGTTGTTGGGCCTGCTCTTCCAGCCGGGTTTTGGCTGCAGAAAGCTGTTGGGTGCGCTGCATCACCTCTGTTTCCAGCAAGGCGTTGAACCGTTGCACTTCGGTGTACAGGCGGGCGTTTTCAATGGCCAGCGCGGCGTGGTTGGCAAAAGCAAACGCGGTGCGTGTTTCTTCAACCTGCTGGTAGCAGTGGCCCAGTTGTTCAAGTGTGAGCAAGCCGATGACCCGGTTATGGGCCAGCAGGGGAACCACCAGGCACCACTGCACGGCTTCCAGCCGGTCAATGCCTGTCTCAAACAAATTGACCCGGTTGGGCGGGCAAAACGACAACGGCTGCCGGGTTGAAACGGCCTGTTGTAAATCGGGGTTGGCCTCTACCGGGAACGTGTAATCCAGCCAGCGATCCATGTCCAGTTTTGCACGCCCGCGGACTGCCGCTACCCTGAAAAAATCTCCTTCGCGCAGCAGAATTGTGCCGGCATCTACAATTAACACGTTGCCTATTGTTTCAAGAATTTTGGACAGCACGCTGTTCAATTCAAGATTATCTACCAAACTCCGAGATACCCGGCGCAAGGTGTCGGCCAGTTCTTTTTGCCGGCGCTCTTGCTGGAGCAGCCGAACATTCTCTACCGCCACCCCTACCTGCTGCCCAATGACGTGCAGGGTGGAACTGTGTTGGGGGAACACCTGCCGTGGATTGGCGCTGGCCAGCCCCATGACCCCCACCAAATCACGGTGACTGTGGATTGGAATAGCCAGCAGGGTAAAATCAGCGCCGGAATTGCCGCCGGCCGGCTCAACCACTTGCGGCCCAAAATCTGCCACGGGGACCGGCCCGGCGCCGTTGGTTGAGGGCCGCAGCCACGGAAAGTTGGGCATAAATGCCAACCCCGCTGATGGCTCCGGCACGGTTTGGCGGTACAGTTGCCGGTCAACCGGGTTTTGGGCCCACACAAACTTTACACGCCGATTTACAAAATCCGGCGGCATGCGGAGCTGCGCTTGCAGCACAAATTCGCCATCGTCCAAAATCCAGATGCCGCCGTGATTGAGGCCGGTAAAATTTAGCGTTGTCTCAAGCACAAACCGGTAAATTTCCGGCAAATCCTGCAAGCGGTTGACGGTAAAAATAATCTGGTTGAGGGTTTCCAGTTCGCGGGTGCGTTCTGCCACACGCTGCTCCAGCGAATGGTACGCTGTTTGCACGTGTTCTGCCATACGATTGAAGGAGCCGGCCAGCGCCTCAAATTCATCGCCGGTGCCAAGCTGCAAGCGGTGGTCAAAATCGCCATCGCCGATGCGCTGCGCGCCCTCGCTGAGTATCACAATGGGCCGCGACAACAAACGGGCAAAAATGTAGGCAAAGCCCAGCCCGCCCAGCACCGCCACCAGAATATCCAGCAGGACAATCACGTTGGCGGTTGAGTGGATGTTTTCTATTTTGTCCAGGGTTTGCTGCAACTGTGCCTGGGGCAGAACAACGGAGCCGGTGGCGGTGGCAGATGGTGAGGTCAGTTCGGCGTGAACAAGCTGGTCAATGGTGTTCAGGGCGTAATTCATGCTAAAATAGCCCACCGCCCCAATCAGCAGCATAAAAAACAGCGGTGGAACCAGCCCAATGATTAACTTGTTTTGAATGGATAATTTCATCGCCGTCGCCTTTGACCCGTCTCAACCCAAAATTTTGTACCCCACAGTATAGTCAAACCAAAAATAATTTCAAGCGCGTTTTTGCGCTGAAACCAATTTGACAATTTAGCCGCCGCCAATACAATCCAATTTGGATTGAACTGTTCAAAATAAATTGAACTATATAAAACATCGGTGAATTCCATGACCCAGCCCATTACAGAAACAACCGTTGCCGAACTGCAAAGCTGGCTGCAAGTGATTACCCACCCCAAGCGGCTGAAAATCATCAACCTGCTGATGGAGGGCATTCAGTGCAACTGCGAAATCGGCGAGCGGCTGGATATGCCGCGCAACCTGATTTCGCATCACATGGGCATTCTGCGCCAATCCGGGCTGGTTGACGTGGAACGTGATTCCGCCGATGCGCGCTGGGTGTACTTTACCATCAACCAGCCGGCGCTGGCCCAACTGCGCACGCTGTTTGACGTCGTGCTGAACCCGGCCCGCATTCAACCGCGCCAGCCGGGCTGCGGCCCGCAGAGTGCGCCCATCGAATTTGTAGATGCTGAACCATTGCCTTCAGCCTGACCGGCAACCCGGAATTTATTTCAATTGTGCAAAGGAAGCTGAACCACTATGAATACCATCTCATTATTTGACGCCCCCGCAACCCAATACCGCGGAAAGACTGTGGAATTGTTCGACCCGCCCATGTGCTGTTCCACCGGCTTGTGCGGCCCCACTGTGGACCAAACCCTGCTCGATGTGAATGAAATGATGCTGGCCCTCAAAGCCGACGGCGTGACCGTGGAACGCTACCAGATGACCAGCCACCCGGCCAAATTTACCGCCAACCCCCAGGTGATGAAACTGGTGCAGCAGCGCCAACTGGATGCCCTGCCCATCACCGTGATTGACGGCCGGGTCATCAAAAGCGGCGAATATCCCTCGCTGGCGGAAGTGCGCGCGGCGCTGGCAGAGCAGGCAGCCGGGACACAAAAATGAGCAGCCAATTCAT
>RFJF01000253.1 GCA_003695455.1 Chloroflexota bacterium | reverse complement strand
CCGGCGTGGCGGTGGGGGTAGGTGGCTGGGTGGCCGTGGGTTGGGGCAATAGAACAACGGGCGCCTCGGTGGGCAGAACCGTGGGCAAGGCCTGGTAGGCCTCAGATGCCGAGGCCACCAGTTTTTGCGCCCCGATGAGCGTCCACAGGGTAAAAAAGGTGGCTACATTGGCGCACACCAATCCACCAATAAACAGCCACGCCAGACACGACCCGTACTTCAACTTCGGGCTGGCCTTTTTTGCTCGCCGGGTTGCCGGCATCATTTTCTCCCACGGGGCTAACGGAGCGGAGTCGCGATTGAACGGGTGGGTTGTGGATGACTACACGATAACAGAGAATTTACATAACACTGCCTGATTTGTCAAATATCAATTTTATGTAAGGTTTTGTTACGGCAAAAAAGTTGGGCAAACTGTTTTTTGGCGTGTATAATTGGGGGAGAACTTTGCCGCCACCGACAGGAGCATCGAATGTCACCCAAATTGCGCACCCTCAAAAACCAGACCTCGGCCCGGCTGTACACGCTGGGCGAAGAGATTTTCAACAGCATTACCCACGGCATTGGCGCGGGGCTGAGCGTAGCCGGGCTGACCCTGCTGGTGGTGCTGGCCGCCCTCTACGGCGATGTGTACCAAGTGGTCAGTTTTAGCATTTATGGCGCTACGTTGATTATTTTGTATCTGGCTTCCACGTTGTACCACAGCTTTCAACAGCCTCGGGTGAAGCAGGTGTTCCAAATCATCGACCACTCCGCCATTTATCTGCTCATTGCCGGTACGTACACCCCATTTTTACTGGTGGCTATTCGCGGCGCGTGGGGCTGGACGTTGCTGGTTGTCATTTGGGGGCTGGCCCTGCTGGGAATCAGCTTCAAAACCCTGTTCATCCACCGATTTTCCAGGCTCTCAACGCTGGCGTACATTTTTATGGGCTGGCTCTGCCTGGTGGCGGCCCAACAGTTGATTGCCAACATTCCGCTGGGCGGGCTAATCTGGCTGGCGGTGGGTGGGGTGCTGTACACCGTGGGCGTTATTTTTTATGCCCTGCACAAGTACCCGTACATGCACGGCATCTGGCATTTGTTTGTCATGGGCGGCAGCGCGGCTCACTATTTTGCCATCCTGCTGTACCTCTCGCCGGCGCGATAGGCCGCGCCACATCCTCCCAAAAATCCAAATTTTCCGCCAACGCGCCAATTTTTTACGGATACAAAAACGCCGGTTGCAAAAACAACCGGCGCGTGTTTTGTTTGATGATTTACCTGCTCAGGCCCGTTCAACTGAAAGGCTTTGCCGGCCAATCCGATATTTACCGGTTTTAGCCAGCACCCGGCCTACAAACTGTTCCGGCACATCTACCAGCGTGCGCCGGTCCTGAATGACAATTTTACCCAGCGCCCGGCCCGGAATTTCGGCATAGTGCGCCAGCGCGCCCACCACGTGATTCACGCGCACGCCGTCGGCCTTGCCGGTACTGAGCGAGAGGCGCACCATTCCGCTTTCACGGCCGTTGCGGCTTCGCTCCCGCCCGTTTTTGCGGCCCGATTTCCGCGGGCGGATGTCCTGTACCTCGCTGACCGGGGCAATGGGGCGCTGTTTCTCTTCGGCGCGGGCCATTTTCAGCGCCGCCGTGGCAATGTCTGCCGGGTCGTGACCGGCCTCTACCAGTTGAGCCACCATGTCCCGTTCGCGCTTGCCCCGGCCCCGCCGCAGCCACATGGTCAGGTGTTCAACCACCTGCGTATCCCGGTGGGTCTGAATTTCCTCCACCGTGGGTACGGCAGTGCGGGTGATTTTCTGGCGGGTGTAGGCCTCAATTTTTCGCAGCCGCCACAATTCGCGTGGCGTCAGCAGCGTCACCGCGATGCCGGTTTTGCCGGCCCGGCCCGTGCGCCCCACCCGGTGCACGTACACTTCCGGGTCATCCGGCAGGTCAAAGTTGAACACGTGAGAAATATCGTCAATATCCAGCCCGCGCGCGGCCACGTCGGTGGCAACCAGCACGGTAATCTGGCCGTTGCGGAAGCGGTTGAGCACCTGCACCCGCGCCTCCTGACTCAAATCGCCGTTGAGTACCTCGGCCGGAAAACCGCGCCCGGTCAGTTCCGTTGCCAGTTGGCCGGTGCCCACCCGCGTGCGGGCAAAAATCAGCGCGCTGCTAATTTCCTCCACCTCAAACAGACGGGTCAGCACCGCCAGTTTGTCTGATTCGTTGGTCAGGCAATAGCGCTGTTCGATGGTATCTACCGTCAGTTGGTCGCGCTCGATGGTGCAGGATTGGGGGTTGCGCATGTAGCGGTCGGCCAGCCGGCGGATGGGCTGGGGCAGCGTAGCCGAAAAAAGCGCCGTCTGCCGGGTAGCGGGAGTCTGGTTCAAAATCTGCTCAATATCATCAATAAAGCCCATACTCAACATTTCGTCGGCTTCATCCAGCACCACGGTTGAGACACGGCTCAAATCCAGCACGTTCCGCTCAATCAAATCGAGCAGGCGGCCCGGCGTGCCCACCACCACATCCACGCCTTTTTTCAACCGGCCAATCTGGCGGCTGTACGATTGCCCGCCGTACACCGGCAGCACCCGCACACCGGGGAACCGCCCATATTTAAATATTGCCTCGGCCACCTGAATGGCCAGCTCGCGGGTGGGGGCCAGCACCAGCGTTTGCACGTGATGTTGGTCCGGTTCCAGATTTTGCAGAATGGGCAGGGCGAACGCGGCAGTTTTGCCGGTTCCGGTTTGGGCCTGGCCAATCACATCCTGCCCGTCCAGCATCGGCGGAATGATGGCCGCCTGGATGGGTGTGGGCGTGGTGTAGCCCAGTTCGGTCAGGTTTTGCACCGTCTGCGGGTGCAGATTGAGTTGTGAAAATTCGGGGGTCAAAGTTAGCTCCTGTTTGGTTGATGAGTCCACTGCGTCGCGCGTCCCTTGCGGGCGGCGTCCCTGTTGATTGCCAACAGATTGACTCATCCCGTAAACAGAGCCTGCCTGTTGCAACAAAAATGCCCGACATTTTGAGCCGGGCAACCATTGGAATACTCAAAGTGAATTGTATAAAATTAGCCATCCGTTTCCGGATGCCGCAGAAAGTATAGCACGTTTTGGCAGAATGAAAAATTGCAGAGTCTGCGCCGGCCGGGTTAGGCGTCCGCGCCCGGCCGTGTTATACTCGGTTTTGGCCCCGGCGGTACTTCTCAACCACAAAATCAATAGAGACGGCCCCCAGCCTGCGCCTTCGGCGGCAACGATGAATGAAAATTTCTCAGGTGGCAAGTAGCAGGGGCGCACATTCGTCGCTCGTTGCTGGTAATTCGCCATTCGTTGTCTACTGTCTGCAATATTTTCAAAGTAGGGGTCATTGGTCCTTCCCCCTAATTCCTGACTCCCGACCCCCGAATCCTATTTAAACAGGAGGAATTATGAGCATGGAAATTACAGCCTTAACCCAACAGGCGCTCGAAACCGGCGGCGGTGTGGTTCGGCTGGCGCCCAACTGGGTGCCGCGCGCCTTCTGCGTGCCGGGCCGGCGACTGCGCCTGCACCCCAACGATCTGTACGCGCTGGGCGGCGAGCGCGGCGGCATTGACGAGCGCTGGTTTGCCTCAACCACCCACGCCGACAACGGGCCGCTCACCCCGCACGACGAGGGGTTGAGTTACATTTACGTGGACGACAAACGCCGGGTCACGCTCAAAGAGGCCATCGAAGAGATGGGGCCGGCGCTTTTGGGGCAGGAGGCCGTTGACGCCTACGGCGGCTGGGTGATGTACAGCAAATTTTTTGACAATATGTACCCGCTGCCCCACCACCTGCACCAAACCGATGAAAAAGCCGCCGACGTGGGGCAGGTGGGCAAGCCGGAAGCCTACTACTTTCCGGCCCAGTACAACTTTGCGCTCGACACCTTCCCGTACACCTTTTTTGGGCTGGAACCCGGCACCACGCAGGAACAGGTGGTTGATTGTTTAAAACGATGGAATGAAGGCGACAACCGGATTTTGAGCCTGTCAAAGGCCTACCGGCTGGATGTGGACAGCGGCTGGTATGTGCCGCCCGGCGTGCTGCACGCGCCTGGCACCCGCTGCACCTACGAGCCGCAACGCGCCAGCGATGTCTTTTCAATGTGGCAATCGCTGGTGGCAGATTATCAGGTTATTGACCGGGCCTATCTGGTTAAAGATGTGCCGCCGGACAAGCACCACGATTACGATTACCTGCTCTCGCTGCTGGACTGGGAAGCCAACACCACCCCAAATTTCAAAGAGGCCTACCATCTGGAATCGGTGCCGGCGCGCAATGTGGAAATGATGCAGGCCGAGGGTTATTTTGAGGAGTGGATTGTGTACGGCAGCCCGTGGTTCAGCGCCAAAAAAATTACGGTTGACCCCGGTCGCACCGTCACCATCACAGAGCCGTGCGCCTACGGAACCATCTGCATTCAGGGGCACGGCCGCTTTGGGCAGCACGCCGTGTCATCGCCGGTGATGATTCGTTTTGGGCAAATGACCGAGGACGAATTTTTTGTAACTGCCGCTGCCGCCGCCGAGGGGGTGCAAATCCACAACGCCAGCAGCACCGAGCCGCTGGTCATGCTCAAACATTTCAACCCCGGCCACCCCGATATGCCGCAGAAAAACTTCAGCTAACGGGCCGGCCCGGTTTTCAGACGCGCAGATTTTTTTGCACCAGCAAGCCGCGCGCCCGTTTGACCACCCGCGAATCGGGCGCGCGGTTCAGCAGTTCGGCCAGCGTTTTGCCGGTTACGGCCCAGTTGGGGCCGCGGTCCATGTAGACGTGCAGCAAATATCCGCGCGGGCACTCAAAAATATCAAAACAGTTCACTTGCAGGGCAAATCCGTGTCCCTCGATAATCCGCCGCCCCTCAAATGCTACCTGATTACCCTCAGTGGCGGTAATGGTGCTCACCTGCTCGATGGCCTGCCGCACCTGGGCCGCAGAATCATCTTCCAGTTGAATAAAGCCCTGCCCATGACGGGCCGCCTCAATTTTATCCATCTCCAATCTCCTTGCGCGCACCGTTTACGACGAAGATACGGTTGACATCGAATTTTTTTGGTACCGCTGCACCCAAATCATACCGCCCAGCGCGCCCAACCCCACAATTAATGCCACGTTGAACGTGCCGCACAATGCGTTGAGCAAAAATGTAGCCTGCCAATATTCTGCGGGTTCAATGGCCGCAAATTGCGAGAACCCCATTTGGTTGAGCATTTGCGGCAAACTTTCAGAGTT
>RFJF01000252.1 GCA_003695455.1 Chloroflexota bacterium | reverse complement strand
GTCACCATCTTGACAAAGAACACACGTTCTGCTACACTGTGCACACCAGAACAAATGTACTAAAAACAGGACGGTGAAAAATGCGTAGTTTCTTTGAATTTCTCACTATTTTCGATTCAATTACCCCCACCCTCGGGTTTGTTGAGGATTTCCTGAATGACCCGTCATTTCTCGGAAGCAACACCTGGACGTTCTTCCTGCCATTCGGCGATTTAATTGACGCCGGCTGGGACCCGCATATGGTCAAAGAAATGCTGAACGAATCCGGAATAAAAACCTGGGGGTCCCAGATAACCAATGGCGAATTCTTCTTCAGCGTCAAGCTTGGGCAAGCTCGTTGGGCAGAACATCTGCTGTCTGCAAACGGTATTCCCATTGACAGCAAATCCGTGGGCGCTCCCCGCGTAAAACCCCGGGCCAGACACCGTGGCAGCCAACCGGCTTCACGCAAACAGCGGACTGCCGATCCCTTTGATTCCTTTGACCAATTTATTGACGACCTGTTCAGCTTTTAACCCCCGGCCTGGCGGCATTGCGCAGGCCGGAAGAAAAATAAAATGCACCCCCAAATATCTCCGGGAAAAATCGGATATTCTCCCGGAGATATTTGTTTGCTCCGCCGCAGCCGGACGGCTGTCGATGTTTGGAATTGGCGGGCTACAAATCTTTCAAAAAAATGGTTGCGCGTTAACTCCATTTTCGATACAATAAAGAGGGTGACAAATGTCACTCGTCGCGGGTGTTGCAACGCGGCCAAATCAACCCCCGGCTATCCTCACCGTTACCCGAATTCAACAGGGGGTGTCCCCGTGCAGGACCACCGCAAAACCAAAGCCCAACTCATTGAAGAATTGAAAATACTGCGCCACCGGGTGTCTGAACTGGAAAGCCGGCACAGCACGGCCCGGCAGGTCGAAGCCGCCCTGCGGGAAAGCGAAGAACGCTACCGGCTGCTGGCGGAAAACGCCGGCACACTGATTTCTGAACTGGACGCCGCCGGCAACTTTTTGTACGCCAACCCGTGGCATGAAACGCTGCTGGGGTATTCGCCGGAGGAACTGGTGTCCGGCGGGCCGATTGACCTTTCGCACCCAGACGAGGTTGAAGCCGCCACCCTGGCCTATGTCAAACTGTTGACCGAGGGCGGGCCGTCTGACAACGTGTGGCGTTTTCGGCACAAAAACGGCCGGTGGCGCTGGTTCCGTTCAATTGGCAACACTTTTACCGCCGCCGACGGCAAACCCCACGTGGTCGTCATCTCGCAGGATATTTCTGCCCAAAAAGAAGCCGAGCAGAAACTGGAACGGGCCAACCGCGCTTTGCGGGTACTCAGCGATTGCAACCAGGCCGTGGTCCGCGCCACCGATGAAATTGCCCTGTGCCAAAAAGTATGCCGAATTTTGGTGAACACTGGCGGCTACCGGCTGGCCTGGGTGGGCTTTATTGATGTTCAGGACCCAAATAAAGTTGTGCAACCCGTGGCCCAGGTTGGTTTTGAGGTTGGCTACCTGAATTCCGTTAAAATCACCTGGGATGACTCAG
Source organism: Chloroflexota bacterium (assembly GCA_003695455.1). Classification (GTDB taxonomy): domain Bacteria; phylum Chloroflexota; class Anaerolineae; order 4572-78; family J111; genus J095. The sequence goes on along the minus strand of RFJF01000252.1, from coordinate 4,356 downwards.
CAACCGGACGCGGCCCCACCGGCACAGCCATCCGCACCGGGCAGCCCGTTGTCAACCAGAATATACTGACTAACCCCGATTACGCCCCCTGGCGAGAGCAGGCAACCCGGCGCGGCTACGCTTCGTCCATTGCCCTGCCGCTCATTGGTAATTCAGAAACGCTGGGCGCGCTGAACATTTACGCCGCCGAACCGGATGCTTTTGACAGCCAGGATGTTGAACTGCTAACCGAACTGGCCGCCGACCTGACCTTTGGCCTGCAAACCCTGCGCCTGCGCGCCCAACACCGCCACGCCGAAGCCGAAGTCCGGCGGCAGCTTCAGCAAAATAAACTCATTCTCAACACCACCCTCGACGGCTACATTCTGGCCGATACCGAAGGCCAGATTGTTGAAGTAAACCCCAGCTACTGCGCCCTCACCGGCTACACTGCCGCCGAACTGACCCAAATGAACATCCGCCAGATTGAACAGAAACTTTCGCCGGAAGAAGTCACAGAGCGGATTGAGCAAATGGTTGCCCACGGACGCGCCCGCTTTGAAACCATTCACCGGGCCAAAGACGGCCGGCCCATCAACCTTGATGTCAGTATCTCAATTGTGCAACGCACGCCCGACGATGCGCCGCTGGTAGCCGCTTTTGTGCGCGACATCACCGGGCACAAACAGGCAGAAGCGGCCCTGCAAGAATCGCTGGCAGAAAAAGAAACACTCATCCGCGAACTGTACCACCGCACCAAAAACAACATGCAGGTCATTGGCTCTATGCTGTCTTTGCAGGCCGGCCTCACCACCAACCCGGACGTAAAAAAAGTGTTCCGTGATACCGGTTACCGCATCCGTTCAATGACGCTGGTGCATCAAATGCTGTACCAATCCAAAAGCCTGTCGCGCATCAAGCTGGACGATTATATCAGTGACCTGGCCCAACTGCTGTACAAAAGTTACGGCGTGTCGCCCGGCAAGGTGGCGCTCAAACTCAAGTTGCAGCCGGTGTCAATTCTCATTGACAGCGCCATTCCCTGCGGCTTGCTACTCAATGAACTGATTGCCAACGCGCTGGAACACGCCTTTCCCGGCGAGCGCCGCGGCGAGATTACCGTTGAACTAAGCCGCGCCGACTGCGGCCGAATTACGCTGGTGGTGGCCGATAACGGCGTGGGCGTTCCCCCTGATTTTGATTTTGACAGGAAAGACACCTTTGGCTTGCAAGCCCTGAAAGGCATTGCCGAACTCCAGCTTCAGGGAAGCCTGAGCTGGGAAACAGAGCACGGCCTCACCTGCCGGGTGCAATTTCAGGATGACCTGTACGACGAGCGAGTGTAGGCATGAAAAAGATTAAAATTTTGCTGGTAGAAGATGAGGCGCTCACGGCGCTGCTGCTCACCCGCAATCTGGAAATGATTGGCTACCACATGTGCGCCCCGGTGGGCACCGGCGAAGCCGCCGTTGAAACCGCCGCCGCCGAGCAGCCCGACGTGGTGCTGATGGACATCCGGCTGGGCAGCGCCATGGACGGCATTGAAGCGGCAAAACAGATTAAAGCCATCCGCCCGGTGCCCATTGTGTTCATGACCGGCTACGAAGATGACCAGACCCGCGCCCGCGCCGATTCGGTGGGGCCGGCCGCCTACCTGGTCAAACCCGTTACCCCGGATGACGTTGAACCGGTCATCGCCGATATTTTTGGCGCCGGTTGATTTGCCCCGCCGTCTGCCCCGACCTTGACACTTTCCCCCACCCGATGTAAAGTCAGCGGCAGTCTATTTAATCCCCATTTAACCGAGGTTTTTTACCCATGACAAACATTACATTTCCCAATGATTTTACCTGGGGCTGCGCCACGGCCAGCTACCAGATTGAAGGTGCGTGGAACGAAGACGGCAAAGGCCCCTCTATTTGGGATACCTTTAGCCACACGCCGGGCCGCGTAAAAAACGGCGACACCGGCGATGTTGCCTGCGACCATTACCACCGCTGGGCCGAAGACATCAAACTGATGACATCGCTCAATTTGCAGGCCTACCGCTTTTCCATCAGCTGGCCGCGCATTTTGCCGCAGGGTCGGGGGCAGGTGAACCCCGCCGGGCTTGATTTTTACAGCCGCCTGGTGGATGGCCTGCTTGAGGCGGGCATTACCCCGTTTGTTACCCTCTACCACTGGGATTTGCCGCAGGCGCTGCAAGACGAAGGCGGCTGGGCCAATCGCGCCACCGCCGAGGCGTTTGTGGAATACGCCAACGTGGTCAGTCGCCATTTGGGTGACAGGGTGAAGCACTGGATTACCCACAACGAACCGTGGGTGGTGGCCTTTTTGGGCAACCAGGTAGGTATTCACGCGCCGGGTCTGCAAGACTGGCCCACCGCGTTGGCCGCCAGCCACCATCTGCTGCTGTCACACGGCTGGGCGGTGCCGGTGCTTCGAGAGAACAGCCCCGGCGCGGAGGTGGGCATTACGCTGAACACCACCGTGGCCATGCCCGCCACCGGCAGCGCCGTTGATTACCACGCCGCCCGCGATGTTGACGGCTACATGAATCGCTGGTTTATGGACCCGCTGTACGGCCGCCGCTACCCCGCCGATATGGTGGCTGCCTACCGCGAACGCGGCTACCTGCCCAACGGCCTCAGTTTTATCCGTGACGGCGACCTGGAAGACATCACCGCCCAAACCGATTTTCTGGGCATCAACTACTACACCCGCACTGTGGCCGACGAATCAACCGGCTCAGATGACCCATCCACCCGCCGGATCCCGCCGGCAGACACCGAAGTGACCGATTTTGACTGGGAAGTCTACCCCGATGGGATGTTCGAGATTCTGTGCCGGGTGCATTTTGATTACCGGCCGCCCAAAATTTACATCACCGAAAACGGGGCCAGTTACAGCGACGGCCCGGATGAAAACGGCCGCGTCCACGACGAGCGCCGCACCAGCTTTTTGCGGCGTCACTTTGCCGCCGCGCACCGGGCCATTGAAGCCGGTGTGCCGCTGAAGGGCTACTTTGTCTGGTCGCTGATGGATAATTTTGAGTGGGCCGAAGGCTACAGCCAGCGCTTTGGCATTGTCTGGATTGACTACCCCACCGGGCAGCGCATCCCCAAAGACAGCGCGCTCTGGTACAAAGAGGTCATCGCCGCCAACGGATTTTAGCTCCGTGCTACCACCCAGTTGAATTTGGGTGGTTTTGGGGTTGAGTGCAACCCGCATCCCCCGGTACAATGATGGCGCAATCCAAACCCGCCAACAATGTACCGGGGGAACCGTGAAATTCAATCTTCAAATCTGGCAGATTTTACTCCTGCCGGCGCTGACCGCCCTGCTGTTGGCCCTGCCCGCCGGCGCGCAAACGCCGGAGCCGCTGACCACCATCTTTGGCGATGCCGCCGCCGAGTTCAGTGTGCCGCGCGATCTGCTGGGGGCGCTGGGCTACACCCGCTCGCACCTGCGCAGCCAAGTCAGCGAGCTGAACGAGTTTGGGGTGATGCAGTTGCCACCGCAACAGGTTGCCGCCGCGGCGGCGCTGCTGGGCGCGCCGGTGGATGCCGTTCGGTTTGATACCCGGCAAAACGTGCGCGGCGCGGCGGCCCTGCTGCGCCAAACCGCTGACCGGCTCTACCCCGCCCAATCCGCCCTCTCCACCGAACAGTGGTTTGTCGTGACGGCCGCTTTCAGCTTTCCCGGTAACCCCACGCAGGGCCGGGAACACGCCCGGCAGGTGTTCGGCGTGCTGGCCGACGGATTAACGGCACAGGCCGGCGGCGAGACCGTGACCATTGCGCCGTGGCCGGAAGCCCGACCGCTGGCCGCGCAGCCCATCGTGCGCATTGCCTCCGATGATTACGCCCCGGCCCACTGGGTGGCCGCCCACGATTCCAACTTTAGCGCCGCCAGCCGCACCGCCGACGACATTGATATGATTGTCATCCACACCACCGAAGCCAACTACAGCGCGGTACTCGATCACTTTACCCGGCCGGAGCGCTGGGCCAGCGCCCACTACGTCATCCGCAGCGCAGACGGCGACGTCAGCCAGATGGTGCGCGACAGCGATGTGGCCTGGCACGCCGGTCACTGGCAAACCAACCTGCGCAGCATCGGCATTGAGCACGAGGCCTTTGTGGACGACGCAAGCTGGTACACCGACGAGATGTATCGCGCCTCGGTAAAATTGGTGCGCCACCTGGCCCAAAAATACGCCATCCCGCTGGACCGGCAGCACATCATCGGCCACGTTGACGTGCCCGGCTGTCCTTTTACCGGCGGCGGCGCAAGCTGCCACACCGACCCCGGCCCTCACTGGGACTGGGACTATTTCTTCCGGCTGTTGCAGGCCGAAACGCCAACCCCCACGCC
>RFJF01000251.1 GCA_003695455.1 Chloroflexota bacterium | reverse complement strand
CGGTGGGTTGGGGTGTGGCCGGGCCGGTGTCCGGTTATCTGGTGGGATTGACCAGCCTGCGCGTTGCTTTTTACGTGAGTTTTGCCCTTTTGCTGGTTTGCGCGGGAATCGCGGTACAAATGCCGGTGCGACGGGTGAGTTTGTCTGCGCATGTGGGGCAGGGGCTGCGCCTGGTGGCAACCAGTTGGCGCTGGGCCGTTTTTTTGACGGTGATGTTCATTGCCGGCGCGGCGCTGGCAATCAGCTTTAACTATTTGTTTTTGTATCTGGCTGAATTGAACGCCAGCAGCACCTGGATGGGGTTGTCGCTGACGCTGGCAACGCTCAGTGAAATGGCGGTGATGTTTTACGCGGCGCAACTATTGACCCGCTGGGGAACACGCACCCTGCTGATGGCCTCGCTGTTGTTTATGGCGCTGCGGCTGCTGGGCTACGCCGCTACCGGTTCGGCGGCGGTGGTGATTGCTCTGCAACTGCTGCACGGCCCCTCGTTTGGGTTGATGTGGGTGGCGGCGGTGGCCCGCGCCGACCAGCTTGCGCCCCCGGGAATGAGCGCCACGGCGCAGGGGTTGAACTCCGGGGTAACGATGGGACTGGGGGCGGCTTTTGGTTCTATTACCGGAGGATTTGTGTACCAGAGCGTGGGCTTGGCCTCGATGTTTGGCTGGGCCGGGGCGGCGGTGCTGGTTGCCCTGATTTTATTTGTGGTTGCCGGTTGGGTGGCGGCGCAGCAAAAATTAAAAGCTACCGCCGGTGAGGCGTAATCTCCAACAAAAAAGGGCGACCGGTTGGCCGCCCTGTGCTGAAAAATTTAAAGATTACCCCATACTGGGCAAACCGGCCAGCGCCATGGCAATTTCCTCTTCGGGGTATTCGTAGGCTTCCAGCTTGCCGGCGTTGTAATCCAGATAGGCCTGTACGTCAAAATGGCCGTGGCCGCTCAGGTTAAACAGAATGGCCCGGCTAACGCCCTCTTCCTTGCATTTGAGCGCTTCGCGGATGGCCCCGGCTACGGCGTGGTTTGATTCCGGCGCGGGCAAAATGCCTTCGCTGCGCACAAACTGAACGCCGGCGGCAAAAGTTTCTAACTGGTCAATGGCTACGGCATCAATTTCGCCCAGTTCAGCCAAATGGCTGACCAGCGCGCCCATGCCGTGGTAGCGCAACCCGCCGGCATGAATCCCCGCCGGCACAAATGTGCTGCCCAGGGTGTGCATTTTCATCAGCGGCGTCAGGTGGCCGGTATCGCCAAAATCATAGGTGTACTTGCCTTTGGTCAGGCTGGGGCAGGCCGCCGGTTCTACGGCCAATATTTTTACATCCTGCTCGCCGCGCAGTTTGCGCCCCAAAAACGGAAACGCGATGCCGGCCAAATTAGAACCGCCGCCGGCAGAGCTGAGCACAATGTCCGGGTAGTCATCGGCCTGTTTGAACTGCTCAATGGCTTCCAGCCCAATCACGGTCTGGTGCATCAGCACGTGGTTGAGCACACTGCCCAGACTGTATTTGGTGTCTTCATTTTGGGCGGCTACTTCTACCGCCTCAGAAATGGCAATACCCAGCGAGCCAGTGGAGTCCGGGTGTTCGGCCAGAATGGCCCGCCCGGCGTTGGTTTCGGTGCTGGGGCTGGCAACAATTTTGCCGCCAAAGGATTCAATCAGCCCGCGCCGGTACGGTTTTTGCTCGTAGCTGATTTTCACCATAAACACCTTGCATTCCAGGTTAAAAAAGGCGCAGGCCATGGCCATTGCCGAGCCCCACTGACCGGCGCCGGTTTCGGTGGTGATGCGTGTAACGCCTTCCTGTTTGTTGTAGTAGGCTTGCGCCACCGAGGTGTTGGTTTTGTGAGAACCAACCGGGCTGCTGCCTTCGTACTTGTAATAAATGCGGGCCGGGGTGTCGAGCGCCTTTTCCAGCCGGCGCGCCCGGAACATTGGGGTGGGCCGCCACTGGCGGTAGACCTCGCGCACTTCGTCGGGGATTTCAATTTCGCGTTCCTGGCTGACTTCCTGCTTGATGAGTTCCATCGGGAACAACGGGGCCAAATCTGCGGGGCCAATGGGCTGGCCCGTGCCGGGATGCAACACCGGCGGCGCGGGCTCCGGCAAATCGGCCTGAATATTGTACCACGTCCGTGGAATCTGCTCCTCTGATAGTAGATACTTTACGGTACTCAATGTGTTCCTCCTCTTAAATTGGTTTACGTTTTGGATGCAAGCTCACAGAAAATCGGCCTGAATTGTAGAAAAATGAAGCAAACAGGTGTGGCCGGCCGCAAGCCGGGGTCAATTGGCGCAGAGTATAGCACGAAGGCGCAGATGCGTCAATCGTAAATTGGGCGGTAAAGCCAAAAGGAGAGGTATCACGTTGAGTAAAAAATGGCAGGTGATTTTGGTGCTGGCGCTGGCTGAACTGCTGGCAATGGGGTTGTGGTTTTCTGCGTCTGCGGTTACGCCGGCGCTGACTCAGGCGTGGCATTTGAGCGCCGGTGACGCGGCCTGGCTGACAATGTCGGTGCAGATTGGCTTTGTGGTGGGCGCATTTTTGAGCGCGCTGTTCAATGTGGCCGATGTCTGGCGGCCGCGGGTGGTCTTTGCGTTGGGCGCGCTGCTGGGCGCGGCGGCCAACGCCGCCATTGCTGCGGTTGACGGCGGGCTGGCTTTTGCGCTGGTCATGCGATTTGTGACCGGTTTTTCGCTGGCGGCGGTGTACCCG
>RFJF01000250.1 GCA_003695455.1 Chloroflexota bacterium | reverse complement strand
TGCAGGCGCTGGGGGTGGCGGGCGTCGGCCGGACGATGACGCCGGAACAGATGGAACGCGACCTGCGGCCCGTGCTGGCCCAGCTCAAACAATTGGGCGCGCCCCTGTGCCACTACAAAGTTTGTTCCACATTTGATTCTTCGCCGGAGATTGGCAGCATTGGCCGCGCCGCCGATATTGGCCGCGATGTGTTTGCCCCGCCCTTCGTTCCGCTGGCAGTGGGCGCGCCGGCCTTGCGCCGCTACGTGGTGTTTGGCAATCTGTTTGCCGGCGTGGGCGATGACACCTTCCGGCTGGACCGCCACCCGACCATGAGCCGGCATCCCGTTACCCCCATGGCCGAAAGCGACCTGCGCCGCCATTTGAGTCACCAAACCCGCCAGTCCATCGGGTTGCTGGATGTGGTGCATTTGTCCGGCAGCCCCGCCGAGATTGACGCGCGCTTTGCCCGCCTCCGGCAAAGTGGTGCAGAAATAATTTTGTTTGACACACTGGACGCCACCCACCTGCCCACCGTTGGGCGGCTAATTTGGGAAAATCGCGGGAACGGCCCGCTGTTCATTGTGGGATCATCCGGGGTGGGGTACGCGCTCACGGCCTACTGGCGGCAAATCAAGTTGATAGCCCGGCCGGCGGCTTTTCCCGCACCGGGGCGCGCCGCACCAATTGTGGTGATGTCCGGCAGCGCCGCGCCGCCCACCGCTGCCCAAATTGAGTGGGCGCTGGCTCACGACTTTGACGGAATCCGGCTGGATGCGGCCAAACTGGTCACACCCGAACTTGCCGGGCAAGAGCAGGACTCCGCCGTCCGGCAGGCGCTGGCAGCGCTGGAAGCAGGCCGAAGTGTGATTCTGTACACGGCCCTCGGCCCGGACGACCCGGCAATTCAGGCTGCCCGCGAGCAGATGCGCCGGCTGGGTTTTGATGATTCCGGGGCCGGCCGGCGGTTGGGGATTCCACAGGGTAAAATTTTGCGGGCGCTGGTGGAAAAATCAGGAGTACGGCGGGTCTGTGTGGCCGGCGGCGACACCTCCGGCTACGTGGCCCGGCAACTTGGCATTTACGCGCTGGAAGTGCTGGCGCCTGTTTCGCCGGGGGCGCCGCTGTGCCGGGCCAGTTCGGACAAATCGGAACTGGACGGGCTGGAAATTTCACTGAAAGGCGGTCAGCTTGGCGGGCTGGATTTCTTTGGGCAAATTTTAAACGGCGGGGCAGAATATTCCGGGCGGCAGGGTTGAGCTTCGCCTAACCTCTCACCGGCACAACCGCCCCTGCCGCTTTGTTGGCCGCTGATTCCGGGTGGAACGCACAGTGGCGGTGAGTATTTTCGCAACAAAAAACGCCCGCGATCAACGTGACCGCAGGCGTAATTTTTTCAGCCCAACTTTGTTTTGAAAGGTGGGGCGCGCCAACCCCCTGGTCAAAGCCAGTTTTTTTCTAATAGTGTCTATGGTATACTTGGCGGCATGGAAACGCCCCTTCTGCAAACCAAATTCTATATCCCCCCACTCCGGCCTGAATTTGTCCCCCGCCCGCGCTTGATCGGGCGATTGAATGAGGGCCTGCACCGTAAATTGACCCTCGTCTCTGCGCCGGCGGGCTTTGGCAAAACCACCCTGGTCAGCAGTTGGGTGAACGATTTACGATTACAGTCCTCAAAAGAAAGCCAAATCGCAAATCGTAAATCCAAAATCCAAAATCGCGTGGCCTGGCTGTCACTGGATGAAAGCGATAATGATGCAATCCGCTTTCTGACTTACCTGGTTGCGGCGTTGCAAACGATTGAGCCAACGATGAGCGAAGCAATACTGGCTGCCCTCCAATCCCCTCAGCCCCCGCCAATCGAAACAACCTTGACAGCTCTGCTCAATGACATCAACACCTTGCCGGACAATATCATCCTTGTCCTGGACGACTATCATATCATTGAGACTCAAGCGGTTGATGAGACGCTCACCTTTTTACTCGAACACTTGCCACCACAAATGCACCTGGTTATCACCACCCGTGAAGACCCCAATTGGCCTCTGGCCCGCTATCGCGCCCGGGGCCAATTAACAGAGCTGCGGGCCGCCGAGTTGCGTTTTAGCCCTGCCGAAGCGACGACATTTTTCAACCAGGCTATGGGCCTTAATCTTACGGCAGCCGATATTGAGGCCCTGGAAACCCGAACCGAAGGCTGGATTGCGGGCTTGCAGTTAGCGGCCCTATCCATACAAGGGCGGGCAGACCCCAGCCGTTTTATACAGGCTTTTACGGGCAGACACCATTTTGTGTTAGATTATTTAATCGAAGAGGTTTTGCACCAGCAGCCGGACGCTGTCCGCAACTTTCTGCTGAAAACGGCGATTTTGGAACGCCTAACCCCTTCACTCTGCAATGCCGTTACCGGATATGAAGATAGCCAGGGTATGTTGGCTACCCTGACACAAAATAACATGTTTATCATACCCCTGGACGATGAACGGCAGTGGTACCGTTACCATCATCTTTTTGCCGAGGTGCTTTTGGCGCGGTTAATGGATGAACAAGCCAGCCAAGTGTCCACGCTCCATCAGCGAGCCAGTGCCTGGTACGAGCAAAACGGCCTGTGGGCAGAAGCAATTCACCATGCCCTGGCCGCTGAAGATTTTGGACGGGCGGCAGACCTGGTTGAGTTAACCTGGCCAGGCCTGCATCGTAGTAACTTTCTGTCTCCCGAATTACTTGGCTGGCTTGCGGCCATTCCAGATGACTTCATCCGCGCCAGACCTGTACTCAGCGTGGGCTATGCCTGGGAGCTGCTGAATAGCGGCCAATTTGAATCGGCCGAAGCCCATCTACAGGATGCCGAACGGTGGATGGCCCTAACAGATAATACTGCTGCTGACCCAGCCTCGATGAACTTTGAGATAGAAGGGCTTACGATGGTTGTTGGTGATGAAGCGGAATTTCGCTTGTTGCCAACGGAGATTGCCTCCGCGCGGGCCTATCTGGCTCAGGCTCTCGGTGATGCGCCCGGCACAATAACCTACGCCCAACGCGCCCTTGAGCTTATTCCAGAGGATGACCATATTCGGCGCGGCCCGGCCGCCTCACTTCTGGGGCTGGCCTATTGGAAAATGGGAAAATTGGAGCGGGCTTATGATGCCCTGGCTGAAGGCATGGCCAGTTTTCAACGCGCCGGTAATATTCTTTTTGCCATCGCCGGCACATTTGGCCTGGCCGAAATGCAACTGGCCCAGGGTCAACTTGAGACTGCCCTGACCATTTACCAGAAGGCCATTCAGCTTGCCCTAAACCAGGGCAACTCAGCCTTGCCCGGAATGGCAGACCTGTATTTGGGCTTGAGCGAAGTATACCGCGAGCAGAACAAGCTGGCTGAGGCCGAGACACATCTGCTAAAAAGTCAGGAGCTGAACATTCACCCCGGCCAAAACGTCTACGAGTATCACTGGCGTTTGGTGCAAGCTCGCCAAAAACAAAATCAAGGCGACTGGGATGATGCCCTCCGCTTGTTGGACGAGGCAGAGGATTTATTTACCCAAATCCACATCCCCGACTTTAAACCCGCAGCGGCGATGAAGGCCCAACTGTGGCTGGCCCAGGGCCAATTGGCTAAAGCGTTGCGTTGGGTACAGGAGCGGGGGCTATCGGTTGATGATGACCTCAGCTACTTAAACGAGTTTGAACACATCACCCTGGCCCGGGTTCTTGTGGCCCAATATCAGCAGGAACAAGATAGCCAGGCCATCCATCAGGCCATCGCTTTATTAGAACGCTTGTTGAGCGCGGCAGAACAAGGCGAGCGCAAGGGCAGCGTTATCCAAATCCTGATTTTGCAGGCTTTGGCGTATGCGGCCCAGGCCGACTCTGCCTCTGCCCTGATTTCGCTGGAACGCGCCCTGAACCTGGCCGAGCCGGAAGGCTACGTTCGCATTTTTGTGGATGAAGGGGCTTCTATGGCCCGGCTTTTAAGCCAGGCCCGCCGGCAAGGTATTGCCCCAACTTACACAAACAAACTTTTAGCCGCCTTTCCCAATTTCTCAGAAAAAGAAAGCCCGCCCTCCAGGAGCCGCCCCCAAAATTCAGCCCTGTTAGAGCCGCTGAGCGAGCGCGAGTTGGAAGTTCTCCGTCTGATTGCGCAAGGTAAAAAAAATCAGGAAATTGCCGAAGCGCTGTTAATTAGCCTCAACACGGTGCGATACCATACCAAAAATCTTTATGGTAAGTTGGGAGTCAACAAACGTACTCAAGCCGTGGCCAAGGCCCGGG
>RFJF01000249.1 GCA_003695455.1 Chloroflexota bacterium | reverse complement strand
GTTTGCTGAATGTGGGCCAGCGCAGCCTCGGCGGCAATCCGTTCTTCAATTTCATGTTTCAGGGCAACCTGCTCGCGGCGTAGTTCTGCGGCCTGCCGGTTAGCCCGGTTGACCAGTTGCCGCACCCAGCCGCTGGCCGCGCCGGTAGCCAAAATAACAAAGGTTATTGGAATGCCCTGCACATTGCCTGATGCGGTAGGGTTGGAAAATGGATCGGGGTACCAGGTGAAAAGCACCACATTAAGCAAGATCAGGAAAGCGCCAAGCAGTACGCCTCCCAAAATTCTAAAGAACCAGCCGCCCACCATTGCCGGAATGACTGCCAACACTGAAATTCCGCCGCCCACAACAGGCAGGCCGCCGATAAAAAGCAAGATATAACCTGTAACAGCAGTGAAAAACAAAAAAACTCTCCGCCACCAACAGGGAGAACCTACCCGGCAAAAGCCGGGTTCATGTTGCGGTAGTGGGTTTGTTTTGTCTGTGTCAGCGTTTGTTTGGGGCATTACCGTTACTTCCTGGGGTAAACGGGTTTCTCCTCGGAAGGATTTGCGCCGGACAAGGTAAAGTAAAATTCGGCGCCGCCGTTGTGGTTGGCGCTGTTTACCCCAACCTGCCCGCCCAGTTTTTCCACAATGCGGCGCACAATCGAGAGGCCCAGCCCGTGGCCGGTGGCCCGGATTTGGCTGAGCGGCGTTTCTGTGGAAAAGAGTTCGGTTTGCCGGCTGGGGGCAATACCCGGGCCGTTGTCTTTTACCCAAAAGCGGATCATTCCGTCCGGCTGCAGCGTGGCGCCCAGTTCTACGTGTGGCGGTTTGCCGCCATATTTTATGCCGTTGCTCAGGTAATTTGCCCAGATTTCTTCAACCCAGGGGCCGTAGCCCATCGCAGCGGGCCACGCTTCCGGGGTTACAACGGTGGCCTCGTACTGTTCAATTAAATGCTGCAACCGGTGCTGCACATCGGCAACAATTTTGGCCATGGACAGCGGCCGGAGCTTCACCTCTTTTTCCTGCACCTGGGCCAGCAGCATCAATTCTTCAATGATATTATCCATTTTTTGGCTGTTGCGGGCAATACTTTGCAAATAGGGCAGCAGGTCTTCAGATTTCATAGCCTCGTAATTTTCACAAAGGGTCTGAGAAATACCAATGATGGGGGTAAGCGGGCTGTGCAGATCGTGGGCTACGGTGTGGGCAAAGGCGCTCAGGTCATCATTTCTGGTTTGCAGTTTTTGGTTGAACAGTTTGAGTTGCTGCTCAATTTGTTTGCGTTGGGTAATATCTTTAAAAACCAGCACCACCCCGTTGAGTTTTCCCTTGTCATCCAGAATTGGGGCCGCGTTTTCGTCAATGGGGATTTCTGTGCCGTCTTTGGCTACCAGCAGAATATCTTCAGCATTGGCGGCGGGCTGTTTGCCGGTGAGGATGGTTTGTACGGGGCAGTCAATGGTTTGGCGGGTGTGCTCGCTGATGATGCGGAAAACGGTGCAGGCATGCCGGCCCACGGCATCGGCTTGCGTCCAGCCGGTCAGTGATTGGGCCACAGGGTTGATAAAGCGGATGTGCCCATCCTGGTCGGTGGCAATCACGGCATCGCCAATGCTGCGCAGGGTGGTGGCCAGCCACTGCTCGCTTTGCCGCAGTTTTTGTTCCATTTTGTGTTTGTACAGCGCCATTTCAATGGCGGTGTGCAGTTCTCGTTCTTCAAACGGTTTGAGCAGGTAACCAAACGGCCCCACCCGTTTGGCGCGTTCCAGAGTGGTTTCGTCGGCAAAAGCGGTGAGGTAGATGATGGGTACATCCAGCGACTCTCTGATGATGCCCGACGCGGTAATCCCGTCCATATCACCTTTGAGTTTGATGTCCATCAGAATCAAGTCAGGGCGCAACTCGAGCGCCTTTTTGATGGCGGATAGGCCGGTTGGCGCCACCCCCACCACGGTGTAGCCCAGGTCAATCAGCCGGTTCTGAATGTCAAGGGCTACAATGTGTTCATCTTCGACCACTAACAAATGTGCTTTATTCATGGTGATGTTCCTCGACTGGAACACCTATTTTAATAGATGTTCCATCTTTTCTGCTAATGTTAAGAAAACCATTTAGCTGGTTAACCAGCGAGCCAACCAGCTGCAACCCCAGCGTAGATTCTGTTTCCGGGGTAATCTGCGGCGGCAGCCCCACGCCGTTGTCGCTAATGACCAGCTCCAGAGTTTGCGGGTTGGTTTTGCGGACGCTGACCCGGATTGTTCCAATCTGCCCGCCGGGAAAGGCGTGTTCAATGGCGTTGGATGTTAGTTCATTGATAATCAACCCCAGCGAGACAGCGGTATCAACATCCAGCCAAATATCGTCAACAGTCAGGCTGATGTCTTCGGCCCGGTGCTGGTGTACCCGCAACAGGTAGGCCGTCAAATCTTTGACGTATTCGCCAAAGTTTATCTGCGCCATATTGCCGGATTGGTAAAGTTTTTCATGAATGAGCGCCAGTGAACGGATGCGGCTTTGGCTATCCTGCAAAATGGTCCGCACTTTTTCATCCGCCAGCATTGAGGCTTGCAGGTTGAGCAGGCTGGCCACAATTTGCAGGTTATTTTTAACGCGGTGGTTAATTTCCTTGTGCAGTTTCTTTTTTTCTTCCAGCAGCGATACCAGCCGTTGTTCAATGTTGGTGCGCATTTCAATTTCGGCGCGCAGATTTTGGTTGGCGGCCACAAATTCTGCGGTGCGTTCCTGCACACGTTGGTCTAGTTTGGCATTGGCTGTTTTCAGCGCCAGTTCTGCTGTGGAGAGTTTGTGAACCAGGGTGACCGTGAAAATACTAAAGATTGTTGAAACAGT
>RFJF01000248.1 GCA_003695455.1 Chloroflexota bacterium | reverse complement strand
GGTGTGGCCCGCGCACCGGTGGCAATGAGCAGCCGGTCATAGGGCAGAATCTTGCGGTTATCCAGCCCCACCAATTGAAGCGAGGTGTCGAGTTTGATGGCCCGGCCGTACACCAGTTTCACACGGAACTGTTTGTACCATTCCGGCTGCCGAGAATAAACCTGCCGCGGCGAAATGGCATCGAGCAGTACGTAGGCCAGCCCGGGGCGGGAATACATGGGGTACGGTTCGGCGCTGACCACGGTAATCTGGCCGGTCGGGTCGTTGTTACGAATGGTTTCGGCGGCGGTCACACCGGCTGCGCCGTTACCAATAATTAAGTATCGAATTGCATTCATTGTGTTATCCCTCACTGTTGCCGGCTCTGGCAGATGCCGGCGTTGTTGAACCGCAATTCAACAATTAAGACAACTCCATTATGTTAACTGGCACCTCTGCCGGCGTGATGGCGGTTGGGAATCGATTTAGAATCAACTGGTGGGTTTGAGTTTCCCAGCGCAGTGTGCCGCGCGGGCACACCTGAATGCAGTTGCCGCAGGTGATGCAGTTGGGGTCGTCAACGGCCAACCCGCGATGGGCGTAATCTCGCACAGGGATGCCCACCGGGCAGTTAAAACCGCACACGCCGCACTGCACGCAGCGGTTGGGGTCCGGCACAACCCGTCCCAACTCTTCTATTTTTTCTTCCGGGCGCTCCTGCCCTTCCGGGGTAAACCCCAATGTTCTGACCAACATATACAATAAGCTCAACATATCCGTTCCCTTTCACTACAATAAAAATAAACCAATTACAGTTACTTGACCGATTCCTGACCGGTCGGATGACATTCTACGCAGTTGAGCAGTTCTTCTGCACCAATATTTTCTTGCAGGTGTTGTTGTTCTGTTTCTGCCGGGTCATGCGCATGGCAGTTGTAACAGGTATATTCAACATACGTGGCTGTATGGCAGGTTTCGCAGGCAATTTCGCCTTCTCCGCCGTGGTCCAGCGGAAAATTGTGCCGGGTCAGTTGGGCGGGCTGCCAGCCGCCAGATGTATGGCAGTTATCGCACTGAAGACCGAACAACCCCGCATGAACCACAGGCTCCTGATGGCATCCGGCGCAATCTTTGGGTGTGCCTTTAAATACCTTGTTGGCATGGCAGGCTTCGCACTCCAGCGGGGCGTGCTGCCCATCGAGCACAAACACCTGGTTGTGGTCAAACTCGGTCATTTCGCCGGTGCCGTTGTGGCAATCCATGCAGGCTTGGCCAAACTGGGCGGTGTGTTCAGCCATAAACTGCGGGTCTGCCGGCTGATGACATTCCACGCACTGCGCGTTGGCAAATTCCACAGGTTGGGCAGCGGCATGACAGGTGCGGCAGGTAAAGGCCGCGTCATTGTAATTGGTTTGATGTTTAACCAGGCTGAAGCTGGTGCTGACCGCGTGGTCAAAGGGTTCGCCATCCAGCAAGGCCGGCTGCCAGCCTTCCGGCGAATGGCAACTGGCACATTCAACGCCAAACATTTGGGCGTGCGCGTCGGGTTCGGTGTGGCAGGCCTCACAGGCGTGTTCGGTGCCTTCAAAAACGCCGCCGGCGTGACACTTTTCGCAGGTGGTATCAACGTGGGCGCCGGTCAGGGCAAATGTTTCGGCGTGGGCCTCAAGGGTGAAGCCGGCCATGGTGTCGTGCCCATCGTGGCAAGCCAGACAATCCTGCCCAAACGCCTCGGTGTGAACCGAGACAAACTCAGCGTCGGCGGCCTGATGGCAATCAGCGCAGGCGCTCACAACCATTGTGAATTTGCGCCCCGTATTCTCATGGCAGGTTTCGCACGCTATGGGCGAATTTTGGTAATCCAACATGTGTTTCTCCAGGCTAAAGTCGGTTACAGTGTGATCAAAATCAACTAAAGCCGCTGCAAACTGGTCAAACTGACTGCCTTTGTGTTCGGTGTGGCAATCCTGACACCGTTTTACATTTTCAAACCGGCTGTGCAGCCCATCTTCATTTTGCTGCTGTTGGGCCACATCGGTGTGACACCGCTCGCACAGCCGGGCCTCTACGCCAACAAACGGCGTGTGACACTCGGTGCAAACGTGCTCAAAATCGGCGTGGGTAGAAACCCCTTCAAGCTGCTCATCACTGTGGTTCACCGCCGATAACTCTCCGGGGCTGAACGCCTGTCCTCCGGCCACGTACATCCAGCCAAGCAACCCGCAGGCCAGTAAGATTGTTGAAATCAGCGCCAGCGGTGAAAAGATTGGATGCTGACGTTTCTGAAGTCGCTGTTGTTTCAATTGAACAAGCCCGCTCCAAAGTAGATGGTGGCAGCCACGTGAATGGCTACAGAAAAGAACAGCGTCAGCCCTACCGGAACGTGCAAAATGTGCCAGTAGCGCAACATTGCGCGGGCTGCTTCAAGAATTTCTGCCTGGCGTTCAAGTTCTCGCTTGCGGGCCAGCAATTGTTCCAGTTGCTTGCGCTGCGAGTTTTCTAATTGCTCCATCCGGCGCAGCGCCCGGCGAATTTTGCGCCGGTAGCGCCACTGGTAAAACGTGCGCCCGTAAATGGTCAAAATTGGGTTGCGGTACCGGGGGCGCTGGCTCAGTTGAGCCATCAACTGCTGAACCTGGGCCGGCTTTTGCGCTTCAAACTGGGTCAAAGCTCGTTGAATAGACAGGGCTTCGGCTTCAATTTCCTGCCGGGTTGCCGACACGCCGGTCAGCTTGCGCGGCAGAGCCGTGTAAAGATAGCGGCCAATAAAACCGCTGCCTACCACAATTACGGTTAACAAAAAGCTGATGCCGGCCAACCCTCTGAAGGCCATGCCGGTGTGCATCAGCACCATGGCCGGCCCCACAATTCCGGTAAAAATATGAAACGATAACCAGTACCGCACCGGGCCGGCCCAGTTCATCAGGCTGGTGCGTTTGCGCAGGCTGTAGAGCACCTCTGTCATGACCATGAGTGCGGTGCCAATAATCCCCAGTGTGTGCCCAAAGGGATGGCCGCCGCTTGGCTCTGCCATGATTTCATAGGCAATGTAAACGCCGCACAGTACCACCACAAAGAAAATGCTCATTTCCAGTTCGTACGGTTTTACCGCGGTTTTGGCCGGCGGTATGGCCAGCCGGCTGGCGGAAATGAATGGCGTTCCTATATTCATGCCTTTTTCCGGAACCTGGTTATTCATCAGATTTACTTTTCACCTCGCCAAAGTTCATTTACACCGTTTATAGTCGTCACTTTTAATCAGGAGTGACGCCAATTCTGAAAATCGGTACTTTTGTACCGAGCGACAATTTGCCGCAGGTTGCTACCCGATACCGGGCAAATATGCTGGTTTCACAACAGTGGGAACGTTTGCAGTAATGCAATTGGGTTTACACTAATGGCGCGGCGGGAACTGCCATATTGAAAGAATTAACTCAGCTTATGCTATCTGCTGTTTGTGAACAATGAATGAACTTAAAATGAAATTTTTTTTATTTCACCCATCACAAAAGCTGGTTAAACCCATTTTTTGCACTATTGCTGCCTAGTATAGTGCTATTTTGGCTTCTCGTGTAGCGTAGAGTCTTCGGGTTTATGGTGGCAATAATTTCGGAAAAATACGTGTATTGAGCGGGGTTTGCGTAGTTTCTACGGGGTTGCACAGACTGCCGGCAAAATCCAAATATTATGTCGTGTCAGGACAAATGTGGCAAGACCACTCTTTTGGAGGCACGCTGATGAGGTAATCACCACAGACTTTCCGTATTTACTGCTCACGGTTACCCCGTAGTTTCTACGGGGGGGTGGTTATTTTCACGCAGTTTGCCGCAATTTATTTAAGTCAACAACCGCAGTGATTACGCTATCAGGCCCGGCGGTTTTACTTTATACTGAGGTTGTCACCAACTATCATTTGAATACTGACCAATTTTTTGGGTTGGGCAGCCTGACTGCCGGCCCCTGAACCCAACGCTATAAAGGAGACGCTATGCTGGCCAGCACAACTTTGAACAAAAAGATGACCTCGTACCGGCGCAAAGTTTCCGGCCGGGTTAAACAGTACCTGCCGCACCTGTCTGATCTGGTGTCCGGCGCTATTTATCGGTCACGGTGTAATTTGTTCCGCCTGCGAGAAATGACCGGCCTGGCCCCCAAACGGGCCGATGCCGAAGAAAGTTTTGCCCGTTTCATTACCGATGCCGAGAAACACATCAACGCCCTGCCGGAAGATTATCTTGAATTATTCTGTCTCTCACCGCTGCCCAACAACCAGTTTTTTGCGGCCCGGCAGGCTGAGCTGGATATGCTGCAAGAAGAACTGGAACGCTGGCAAAACGGAAAATTCACCACCACCGCGCTCATCGGCGAGCGAGGATGCGGCAAAACCACCCTGCTCAACCTGGCCGAACAGCAGCTTTACAGCGATTATTCGATTGTCAAAATAGATTTTCTGGATACCGAAACTATTTTTGAGGTAGACGTACTGTTTGAATTTTTAAAACAGAAACTGGCCCACACCGGTTTGCCCGCAGGCTGCCAAACCATTGACGAACTTGAAGCGCGAATCATTGAACTGCCGGAGCAGCGGGTCTTTTTTGTTGAAAACCTGCAACAAATTTTTTTGCGCACCACCTTTGGATTTGATGCGCTGGAGCGATTCTTGCTGTTTGTTTCTCGCACGCACCAAAAAATCCACTGGCTGATTACTTGCACCATTTACAGTTGGGAGTACTTTGCCAAAGTGCTCAATATTGATGAATACGTTCACCGCAAAATTATGCTCGATACCATGCCCCGGGCCGGCTACGAAGAGATTATTTTGAAACGTCACAAAGCCAGCGGGCGACGGTTGCGGTTCAAACCCAACCCGGAAATCACCAACTCGCGCCGGTTCAGAAAATTGAAAACTGAAAAAGAACGGCAGACCTACCTGAAGAATCTGTTTTTCCAACAGTTGTCAGAACTGGCAATGGGCAACATTACTGTGGCTATTTTGTTTCTGCTGCGCTCGTACAAGCGATTCTCGCACGCCAGTTTAACCCTGCCGGCCACCATCGACTTTAACCCGTCATTTTTGTACCAACTTCCGGCAGAAGAACATTTTACGCTGATTGCTTTTTTGCAGCACGATTCGTTGAACGAGGAACACCACGCGCTAATCTTTCATCAGGATGTTCAGCAAAGTTTGCTGCTGCTCAACCGCATGGCCAACAAAGGGTATCTGGAAAAAAATGAAACCGGTTACCAGATTCACCCGTTTTTGTACCGGCCCATTGTGCGGGTTCTCAAATCAGACAACATCATTCACTAACGGAGCTTGTTATGTCAAAATTTAAAAACTACGTCACCGGATTTGTGTTTCTGGTGTGTGTTGGCGTCATTGGCTGGCAATTGCTGATGGGCGGCGGGCTGGTGGCCCAGGCCGAACTCCCGGCAGAAGCGGACGTTGCAGCAGAACCGGCGCCGGCCGCCAACACCTCGCCGGCCCAACAAGAGTCCGCCCCGGACGGCGAAGAAACCGCCGAGCCGTCACTTCAGAAAACGTGGAAAATTACGTTTGGCGGCATTGTCTGGACAATTGTCTTTTTTCTGGCGGCGCTGTTTATTATCCGCCAGCTCACTCACACCCTGGAACGAATGGCCGAATTTTCCACCCAGTTGCGGTTGACCATCAAACGGCTCATTCCAATGATTCACATTTTGGGCTGGGCGGCGGCGGCATACATTATTGCCACCAACGCCTTTGCGCTGCCCATTCAAACGCTGATTGCAATTTCGGCGTCGGCCGGAATTGCGCTGGGGTTCGCCTCGCAGGATATTCTGAAGAATATTTTTGGGGGAATTATGATTGTGCTGGACCGGCCGTTTCAGGTGGGTGACAAAGTTGAAATTGGCAGCCACTACGGCGAGGTGCTGCAAATTGGGCTGCGGTCGGTGCGGATTGTAACGCCGGACGACAACCTGGTTTCCATCCCCAACAGCGAGGTGATGGGCCAATCCGTCTCCAATGCCAACGCCGGAGAGTCAAACGCGCAGGTTGTCTCGGAATTTTACCTGCCGCCGGACATCGAACTGATTCAGGCCAAGAAAATTGCGTACCGGGCGGCAGCAGTTTCGCGTTACGTTTTTCTCAACAAACCGATTACCGTCATTGTAAAAAATGAGGTGCACCAGGGGCGCTCGCTGCTGAAAATGCGGCTCAAAGCCTATGTGCTGGATATTCGCTACGAGGCGCTGTTTGCCAGCGAAATGACCGAGACGGTTATCCGTGAATTTATGCGGGCCGGGTTAATCAACACCGAGCAGTTGGCACAGTTGAACCCTGCATCCTGAACCCGGAATTCAAATTCCCAAATTTCGGTGTGCAGCCGTTGTATCCACAAATATAAATCAAAAAGGCCAAAACAAGCGTTTGGCCTTTTTTGCTGCGGTACAGTTGTTTGGCGGTAGGTGTTCAGGCTGCCGGCAACGGCGGCGATTTGAGGAATCTGGCAAAGGTGCGGGCCGCGTTTCTTGTTGCACTGTGTTTCAAACTCAGTTCGCCGTCCGGTTGCACGCCTGCCGGCTGCGGTGGTATCAAATTCTGGTCGCCGGCAGTTTGTTGTTGGTCGCCTGCTGTGTCAAGCGTAAAATTGACCAGTTCGAAAGCTGAATAACCAAACATTTTTCCTCACCCCGTGTTTTTGTTGTACAGGATAGAATACGAGGCAGGGCAAAAAAAGTTTCACAAACTACCATTTCACCTTGATGCAACATCTAATTATGTGTTACACTAAATTATCATCCACTCCATTGCACCGAGGGTTGAATCATGCACAGCAGTGTAAAACATTTGGCCGCTGCGGCAGGGTTGCTGGTTGCCGCCGGGTATCTGGCCGTCAGCCAGCCCATCTGGCTGGCTCCCCCGTGGATTACCTGGACGCCGATTGTGTACGTGGTTCTGCTGCTGTTGTGGCTGCCGTTTTTTCTGCGGGGAATGTGGCTGCTGTTTGCCGGGCGGAAACAGCTTTTCACGGCCATCATCGCGCTAACGCTGACCGGCCAATGCTGCCTGATTTTAACCCTCAACCCGGCCGAGTTTGGGCAGTTGGGCATTTACGGCGGCCAACATCCCGTGCTGGGCGGTTATTTTTTCTGCCAGGAAACAACCCCAACAACGCTCACCTGCGAACTGTGCATCATTTCATCTGACAACCCGCCGCAAATCAGCCGCACCTACAATTTCTCGCGGGTGGGCGGGCTGCCGCTGTTACGGCTTAGCGGAACAGACACCCAAATTAGAGCGCCGGGCGGCCCGCCGGTGTGCCGTCGCTAACCCGCCTACGAACGCAGGTAACTGGCCCCGTTCACGTCAACAATGGCGCCGGTTAAAAATTCGGCGCCTTCCGAGGCCAGAAACAAAATGGTGTGCGCCACTTCTTCAGAACGGGCCACCCGGTGCAGCGGGCTTTGCCGCCGGATGCCCTCTCCTTCCGGCGATGCCAGAATCTCGGCAGCCATATCGGTTTCAACAAAACCGGGCGCCACTGCTGTAACAAAAATATTGTGCGGGGCCAAATGTTGCGCCAGCGATTGGCTGAAAGAATTTAACCCCGCCTTGCTGGCGCCGTAGGCATTGGCTGCCGGCTCGCCGCGGAACGCCCCCCGCGAAGTCACATTTACAATTCGCCCGGCAATATTCTGCGCCATCATATGGCGGGCCACGCAGTAGCTCACGTTGGCCGCGCCAATCAAATTAATGCCGATGGTTTTCTGCCACGCAGCCTGCCACGCATCGTAATCCAGTTCTGCCAGCGGGTGATATTCATAAATGCCGGCGTTATTCACCAAAATATCAATGTGGCCCAGGCCAGCAATTGCCGCGTTAACCATTGTTCGCACAGACTCAGGGTTGGCAATATCTGCCTGTACCAGCACGTGCCCCGCGCCCGGCAGCGATTCCCGTACCGATTCCGCGGCAGCGCGCTGGCGGTTGTAGTGAATAGCCACGGTTGCCCCGGCTCGCGCAAAAGCACGTGCAGCGGCAGCACCTATCCCCCGCGACGCGCCGGTAATCAGCACTCGTTTATTTGAAAAATCCATCTCGTCCTCTCTTTTCCCGGCGGCGTGGTTGGTATTGCGGCCGCCTGTTGTTGTTGGCGGCATTGTAACACAAGCGCCATTAGCTGACAGATTCCGGAAAATATTCTTGCCGTCTCAAATTCCACATCGGCCAACCGGGTGTGTCCGGCGAGCACGCCCGCACAGGTTGCCAAAATTGGCAGGCAATTTGCGTTTGCGGCCTTTTTTTAACGGTGATATACTTAATGTCAGTCACTCTACTCCGTGCCTCAACCCATTGGTCAAAATAAAATTCAACCTGATGCCGGGGTGCTGCAAAAGGATTCAGGGAATGGACATAAAAATCCACCCCATCAAAACATTGACTGACCTGCGAAAATGTCACGAAATTCAGCGGGCCACGTGGGGTTACACCGATTTAATGGTGTTCCCCTACACCCAGCTTATTTCGGCTGCCAACAACGGCGGCGTGCTGCTGGGCGCGTACGACGGGCCGGACCTGGTTGGCTTTCTGTACGGCTATTTGGGAATGTCAGGCACCAAACTGTACCTGTTTTCACAGCGAATGGGCGTGCTGCCCAGCTACCAGAATCAGGGCATTGGCATGAAACTGAAACTGGCGCAGCGCGAACAGATGCTCAGGCAGGGTATTGACCTGATTGTCTGGACCTACGACCCGCTGCTGGGAAAAAACGCCACGCTCAATATTGAAAAACTGGGCGGGCTGGTGCGCCATTACGCACGCGATATTTACGGCGCGGTGCACAACCCGCTGCAAATTGGCCTCAGCACCGACCGGTTTCTGCTGGAATGGGAATTGATGAGCGACCGCGTGCGCGAGCGGATACGCAGCACCACCCCTCGCCCGTGGGCCGAAGACTGGCTGGACAAATACGAGTTTGTCAATTTTGCCGCCTGGGAAGGTAACCTGCCGCGCCCTATGGCCTCTGACCTGGAAATGACAGAAAAAACCCTGCTGGTTCAGATTCCGCCAGACCTGAATGCTATCAAAAAAGTAGACCTGGGTATTGCCCGCGGCTGGCGAGAATCCACCCGTGATATTTTTGAAACCTACTTTCGGCGCGGATACGTGGTAACAGGTTTTGCCCGCAGTTCCGGGCCGCAAGTACCCAACATTTACAAAATTGAAAGGGTGGAATTGCGTACCACCTCAGACTTTCCGCTGTGGGTCAGCGGCGTTTCACAAGAATAGCAACCGGTTCTCACCGTTACTCAAGTTCCTCTAAGTTCCCCCGGTAGCGGCGCAAATGCCTCTGCCGGATACAGGAATTCACAGAGGAATTTTTTGTTACATTTTTACGACAGGCTGGAAATTGTGTCAGAAAACAAGATTATCGTTCGATCTGCTACCCACGACGACTTGCAACCCGTGGCCAAAATTGCCCGGATTACCTGGGATGCCACCTACCACCACACCATCGCTGCCGAAAACCGGCATGAATTTCTGGAGCGCGCCTACAAAATAGAAAACCTGGCGCCGGTAGTAAACGCGGCCGGTCACTGGCTGTACGTAGCCCAACTCAACAGTGACATCGTTGGCTTTGGACACTTTCTCAAGCGCTACCATCCCTCCAAATCCCGCGCCGAGCTGGTGCGGTTGTATGTGCTGCCCCAATACCAAAATCTGCGCATTGGCAAAACTATTCTTGAAACCGGATTTGACGCCCTGGCCCGCGCCAACATTACACAGTGTTTTGTATCGGTGCAATCCAGCAACACCGCCGCCCGCCGCTTTTACGAACGCCACGGCTTTACCTTTAAAGATACACACGGCCAGTTTTTGGGCACACAAATTATCACACTGGCAGAATATGTGCGCCCCATTACCGCAAAGGATCTGCTCAATGCCTCAAATTCTTGATTATTTGCGCACCCAGGAAGGTGAAATGCTCCGCACGCTGGCGCGATGGGTGAATCAAGACTCGCCCACGTTGCACAAAGCCTCGGCAGATGCAATGGGGCAGATGCTGGTGCAGGCCTTTACCGCCGAGGGCTGCGTGCTGGCTGCCACCCATCCGCAGCCTGATTTTGGCGACCACTACACGCTCACCTTTGGCAGCGGTTCCGGGCAAATCCTGCTGCTGTGCCATTTTGACACCGTCTGGCCCCTGCACGAAGCCCAACGCCGCCCCTTTACCGTGAAAAATGGTGTGGGGCGCGGGCCGGGTTCGCACGATATGAAAGGCGGCATTGTGATAGCCCTGTTTGCCCTGCGAGCGCTGCGGGCGCTCAACCTGACGCCCGGCAAAAAAATCACCCTGCTCCTCACCAGCGACGAAGAAGTGAGCAGCCCCACCTCGCGTGAAATCATCGAAGCCGCCGGCAGGCAAAGCAATGTCTGTTTTGTGCTGGAAGGTTCGCACCACCGCTCCCGGCTGACAACATCCCGCAAAGGCGTGGGCCGGTTTACCCTGAACGTCACCGGCAAAGCCGCACACGCCTTTGCGGGATG
>RFJF01000247.1 GCA_003695455.1 Chloroflexota bacterium | reverse complement strand
GGGTTGGCGTGTTGGGCACCAGCGGGGCCGGGGTATCTGCAACGCCGCCCTGCGCGGTCAGGTTGGCAACTTGCGCTACCGCCAGTTTGCCGCCTTCGTTGTAGGCCCGGATTTCAAGCCGGTAATTACCCGGCGTTTGGGCCGACCATTGAAACGCCGCCGTCATTGACACGGCATTTTGATCGAGCGGGCTGTGAACCTGGTCAATTTTTTCGCCATTTACCCACAATTCCATGTGCGTAATGCCAGACGGATCGGTGGCGAGCGCCTGCACCGTGACCGAATGGTTGACCGGAATCTGGCTTTCGGCGGCGGGTGATTGTTTGATTTCTATAATGGGGATGGGCGACGCGGCGGCGTTAGTGGCCGCGGCCGATGTTTGGCGGCTCTGCGTGGTGTTGAACAACCACTGCCCGGCAATAACGCCGCCAATCAAAATAATAATTAACGCCAGCACAACAACCACGCCCAACAGTAACGGCCACACAGAGCGCTGCCGGGCAGGCGGCGGAGGCGGAGCCGGCAATGGAACGGGGCCGCTGCCCATCGGCACGGTGGCGGTGGCTACCCGCTGTTCGGTTTTGGCGCGCGCGCGCGGCGCGTGAATCTGAACCCGCAGCGTGGCAGACCCCAGTCCAATCACATCGCCGGCCTTGAGCGCGGTCACTTCTGTAACCGGCGCGCCGTTGACAGTGGTGCCGTTCACGCTGCCCAAATCTTCAAGAGTCAGTGGAGAATCGGCGTTGTTACTGCGTTTGAGCCGGGCGTGGTAACGAGACACTTGCAGGTCATCAATGGAGATATCGTTGTCCAGTTCGCGGCCAATGGTTGAATTATCCTTTTCAACCGCAAACACCTGTTTCACGCCGCTGTCATCAAACAGCACCAGTTCCCACTGTAACGGATTATCCTGCGCGGCTTCGGACATACCAGAATCCTTTCTGTCAAATTACGGTAAAGGGTGGCACAGCCGGGGTATTCCTCAGGTACAGTATAACATAACCCAAAAGTGTGGCAAGAAAAATCGGGGGCAAAAACAACAGGGCAAGCGAACCAAAGTTCAACTCGCCCTGCTGCCGGAGGAAGGTAATGCGAAAATCGCCGGGCAAAATATGGTTATTGGTTAACCCCGAACCGCGGCCCGGCTGAAAAACAGGCTGCGCTCAACCACGGTTGGCTGTCCGGCAATTTCAAACTCGCCGGTCAGAGGCAAATTTTCTGACGAATTACCCACCATCACCTGTATCTGACCCGGTTCGATGACAAGTTGCATTTGCCGGTTGTAAAAGGCAAACAGGTCTGTGGAGAGGGTGAAGCTAACAGTTTTTGTTTGGCCGGGTTCCAGCGCCACCCGTTTGAACCCTTTGAGTTCCTTGATTGGGCGGGGTGCGCCGGCCTGCGGAGCGCGGGTGTACAGTTGAACCACCTCCTCGCCGGGGCAAGCGCCGGTGTTGGTCACATCCGCCAAAACCGTCACCTCTCCGTTTACGGGCACTTGTGGCCGGCTGATGTGCAGATTGCTGTAATCAAACGTGGTGTAACTCAGCCCGTGCCCAAACGGAAAAAGCGGCCGGCCACGGAAATAGCGGTAGGTGCGCCCCTCTACCCGGTAATCTTCAAACGGGGGCAAATCTTCAACCGATTGGTAGAAGGTTATGGGCAAGCGCCCGGCCGGGTTGGTATCGCCAAACAGCACATCGGCCAGCGCCGCGCCGCCGGCCTGCCCCGGATACCAGGCTTCAACAATGGCCGGAATATTTTTGGCAGCCCAATTAATTGCCAGTGCGCTGCCATTGGCCAACACCAACACCACCGGTTTGCCCAGCGCGTGGATTTTTTGCAACAATCTTTCTTGTGTGGCAGGCAGTTTGATGTCCGTCCTGTCGCCGCCGGCAAAGCCGGGGATGTGAACCGGCATTTCTTCGCCCTCCAACTGCGCCGAAAGCCCCATCACCATCACTACCACCTCGGCTTTTTTGGCTGCTTCCAGCGCCGGCGTTTCGTCATCAACCCCCGGCAACGCCCACAGTAATTGAATTTGCGGGTCCAGGCCTTCGCTCACATATTCCAGGTGCAGGCGATAAAATCGTCCCGCTTCCAGCTCAACAGTTTTGGATTTGAGAATGGGGTGATGCTCCATTTTGTTGCCAATCAGCAACTCGCCATCCAGATAAAGGCGGTATTCGCTGAAGCCGTTGACGCCCAGCTGATACTCGCCGCCGGCCGGCGGCACCAAAAATCCATCCCACCGAACACTGAAATGGTCACCCCATTGGCCGGTGAGCGGGTTGGTATCCACCCAGGTAAAATTGATGTGAGAATCTACACGCTCCATTTGCGGCGGGCCGGAAAATTGGGCATTGGCGTAGTAACGGCCGTTCAGCCCGGTTTGGTTACCGTTTTGATTTTGCGGGCGCAGGTGGGCAGTGGAGATTGGTTGCAGCAGCGGCATGCCTTCGGCCAGAGCGCAACCCCGGGCGTGGTAAAGTACCGTTTGCGCCGAAACTTTGCGCCGGATTCCTTCCAGAGGGGTTACGGCAGCGGCGGGTGTGCCGTTGTAATTGCCCAGCAAAGTTTGCGCATCATCGGCGTTGGGGCCAATGACGGCAATTGAAGTGATGTTTTTGGACAGCGGCAGCAGGTTGCCCTCATTTTTGAGCAAAACAATGGACTGGGTGGCGGCCTGCCGGGCCAGCGCCTGGTGTTCCGGCGAATTAACAACCTCGATTGGAATTTGGGCGTAGGGAACCATTTCCGGCGGGTCAAACATGCCCAGCTTAAAACGGGCGCGGAACAATCGTTCAACGGCCCGGTCAATGGTGGCTTCGTCAATTAGCCCCTGTTCAACCGCCTCAAGCAACGCGGCGTACACCCGGCCGCAGTTCAACTCGCAGCCATTTTTTACGGCCAGTGCGGCTGCCTCGGCTGCGGTGGCAACCACTTTGTGGTGTTCAAAAATATCGCGGATGGCTTCGCAGTCTGATACCACGTAGCCATCAAATCCCCATTCCTGCCGCAATATTTTTTCCAGCAGGGTCTGGCTGGCGCAGCACGGTTCGCCGTTGGTGCGGTTGTAGGCTCCCATCACAGATGCGGCTTTGGCCGCTTTTACTGTGGCTTCAAAGGCAAACAGGTAAAATTCACGCATGTCCCGTTCATCAACCTGGGCGTCAAAATGGTGGCGCAGAGATTCCGGGCCGCTGTGGACGGCGTAATGTTTGGGGGTGGCGGCCACTTTCAGGTAGTTAGAGTCATCACCCTGCAACCCGGCAACAAAGGCCACGCCCATTTTGGCCGTCAGGTAGGGGTCTTCGCCGTAGGTTTCCTGCCCGCGGCCCCAGCGGGGGTCACGGAAAATATTGATATTGGGCGACCAGTAGGTGAGGCCGGTGTACATTTCCCGGATGCCGCGCCGGGCGGCGTGGTGATGTTTGGCCCGGGCTTCGTCTGAAATGGCGGTGGCTACCTGGCTCATCAGTGATTCGTTCCAGGTGGCGGCCAGGCCAATGGCCTGCGGAAAGACGGTTGCCAGGCCGGCCCGGCCCACGCCGTGCAATCCTTCGTTCCACCAGTTGTGTTTGGCAATGTTCAGCCGTTCAATGGCAGGCGCCGTAAAGACCATCTGCGATATTTTTTCTTCCAGGGTCAACCGGCTGACCAGGTCTTGCACGCGGGCTGCAAGTGGCCGGTTTGGGTCCAAATACAAATGTTCAGATTGCTGAAATGCAGGTGGCATAATTCCTTCCTTGGAGAGATTATTCTTTAACAGAACCCATTGCAATTCCACTGACAATGTAGCGCGAGAAAATGGCGTAGATGACAATAATGGGCACAATGGTAACGGCCAGCCCCAGGTAAATGGCCCCGTATTCGGTGCGGTACACATCGCCGCGCAGGGTTTGGACCAGCATAGGCAGGGTATATTTTTCCAGCGAGGTAATCAGAATGAAGGCGTTGAAAAAGTTGTTCCAGGAAGCCACAAAAGCAAAAATACCCATTGTCACCGCGCCGGGAATAGCCAGCGGCATCATAATCCGGTGAAAAATGTGAAATTCGCCGGCGCCGTCTACACGCCCCGCATCAATCAGGTCTTTGATAACCGTGGATTCCAGGTATTGCTTGGCAAAAAACACCGACCCGGCGGCGGCAATGGTCGGCAAAATGAGCGAGGCGTAATTGTCGGTTAACCCCAGCGTAGACATATACTGGTAGAAACCGATAATGGAAAGCTGCATAGGAATCAGCACCAGAATAACAATGAAATTGGCAAAAAGCTGTTTGCCCTTGAAATCATAGACCACAATGCCGTAGGCAGTGAGCATACCAAAATAAACGGTCAGCACGGTAGAGGCTACAGCCACAAACAGGCTGTTCATAAAACCGCGTCCCAAATTTAGCCCGCGCCCCACCAAAATACCGTAGTTTTCCAACAAATGCGTGCTGGGAAACAGACTTAACCCCTGCTGGATTTCGGTGGTGGAGCGGGTAGCGTTCACCAGTAAGAGCCAGATGGGAACAATGGTGACCAGCAACAAAATAAAGAGGAAAATGTAGATTGCCCCGCGCAAAATTGTTGTGTTAAGGTTGTAGTTACTAAACATAATTATCTCCCCTTGAAAACAAGATTCAGGGGTCGGGAGCCAGGAATTAGAGGGTGAGTCTC
>RFJF01000246.1 GCA_003695455.1 Chloroflexota bacterium | reverse complement strand
CTCAATTGACGGCCCGGCCGATGAAGCCACCCCCACCCCACCCCCTACGGTTGAGCTGGATGTTGACAGTCGCTCTAAATCAGAACCGCCCACCCCTACCCCGGAAATCCCGCGTGAAACACCAACACCCCGGCCCAATCCACCCGATTGCAGCACCCTGAAATTTGAGAAAGTGGCGGTTGAAGACAATTCCCTGCGCGTCAGAATCCACAATGAAGCCGGGCGCGACCAAACCCTGACCAACGTTACCCTTTTTTGGCAGGCAAACACCAAACAAGCTCCCGGTATGTATCTGAACCAGATTTGCGTTCAAAAAAACACCGACAAATCTCCGTGCGCCAACTTTTGGGGCGGCAGCACCCGAAACTACGGCATCGGCGGCAAGCGAGAGCCTAACGGCGTTTTCAACGCGCAACACAGCACCGGCTTTAAAGGCCCGGCTGCGGTACGCGCCAATAACACCACCTATTTCAACTTCAGTTGGCGCAATCTCCCCAAAAAACAGGATTTGTCTGATTTGGGATACGGCCCGCACAGTTTTAACGGCTCCACATTTTACTTTGACGGCGGCTGCACGTTGACCATCAACGAGCGCCGCAGCAATGATTTTGAGGCTCACCGGGACAAAGCAGACGACAACAGCGACAAAAAAGAAGACAAAGTAGATAAAGACGCCAACGACCATGACAACAAACATGAAAAAGATAAAAAGACCAATGAAAAAGATGACGACAACGTAGAAAAATCTGACGACGGCAAAGACCACGATCAGGATAAAGAAAGCAATCACGACAAAAATGAAGACAAAAACAAATCTGACGGGGCAGAAAAAGAGAAGAAGCGCGATAAGGATTAAATGAACCAACATTCAGCAAGTAGGGAGGAAAAGAAAAATGGCCGGCAAAATTTTGCGTGAAAACGGTAACGCATCCATTGAATATGCCATTGCAATAGCCACTATCGCCCTGGCCTCGGTGGGGGGGTTAATTTTGCTGGGAATGACCGTTGGCGGCGGCTACGATTATATTGCCAACAGCATCGAAATGCAGACGCCCGTACCCACGGCAGTTATCACCGCCACCAACACCATCACCCAACCAACCCAGGTAACCGCCCCCGCCGCAGACCCGGTGGAACGAGACCGCGAATCAACAACCGACGATGAAACCGGCGACGAACGGTCGCGGCAGGCATCAGCCTGGCTGTTTGACAATTTTGACGATGGCGATACCGAAGACTGGTATCCGGCCCGCGGCGAAACGTGGCGCAATGAAAACGGCCGCTACTGCGCCGGCAAGGTCAAAAAAGAACACCGCACCCTCACCGGCGACCCCACGTGGACAGATTACATTGTTTCCACCCAGGCAGAACTGAGCGAAGGCAAAGGTTTTGGCATTTACTTCAGGGCCACCAACCCTGACAAATTGAATTCCTACGTTTTTCAGTACGACCCCGGCTACGGCATTGGCGCATTTTTGTACCGCAAAGTGGTTAACGGCCGTGAAAAGCGGCCATTCAAAGTGGTGCGGGTGTCCAGGGGGTATGAATGGTACAACACAGTCCACCACGTTGAAGTCTGGGTAGAAGGTAACACATTTACCGCCTTCATTGACGGCCAACAGGTACTGCAAGCCTCTGAGCCGGAATACAAGGCCGGGCAGGTGGGCCTGCGAACCTGGGGCGGTTCAACCGTTTGCTTTGATGACCTTTCGGTGATGCCGCTTGATTAACGCCTGATAAATCCTTCCCTCCACACAAAAAAGAGCACCCTCGCGGGGGTGCTCTTTTGATTCAAGTGGATGAAAACTGCACACCGGCCGGCGGCTACACCGTGATTTCGGCAAAGGCGGTTTGCGCCGCCTGAATGGTAGCCACCACAATTTCCTGGCTGTGTACCGTTGAAAAGAACCACGATTCATACTGCGACGGCGGAAAGTACACCCCCCGGCTCAGCATGGCGTGGAAGAATCGGCCAAACAGGGCCAAATCACTCTTTGACGCCGAATCCCAATCGGTGACGGGCTGCTCGTTAAAAAAGAAGCAGAACATGGTACCGGCCTGCGTTCGCTGCAAGGTGATTCCCGCCGCTTCCGCTGCCGCGCCAATCCCTTCTGACAGCATGGTGGTGCGCTCAACCATCGTTTCAAACACGCCCGGTTGTTTCAGCCCGCGCAGGGTGGCAATGCCCGCCGTAACGGCCAGCGGGTTGCCGCTGAGCGTGCCGGCCTGGTACATTGGCCCGGCCGGGGCCACGGTCTGCATAATTTCCCGCCGTCCGGCGTACGCGCCCACCGGCAGCCCCCCGCCGATGACCTTGCCCAGCGCCGTTAAATCCGGGGTAATGCCAAAATATTCCTGCGCCCCGCCCGGCGCTACGCGGAAGCCGGTCATCACTTCGTCAAAAATCAGCAGCGCGCCGTGTTTGCGGCACAACGCCTGCAAACCGGACAGGTAGCCCTCTACCGGCGGAACCATGCCCATATTGCCCGCCACCGGCTCCACAATAATGCCCGCAATTTCATCGCCAAATTGATTGAAGAGCGATTCAACCGCGTCCAAATCATTGTACGGGGCGGTCAGCGTGTCCTGCGTCATTCCTTTGGGAACGCCGGGGCTGTCCGGCAGGCCCAGCGTAGCCACCGCCGAACCGGCCTGCACCAGCAGAAAATCGGCGTGACCGTGGTAATTGCCCTGCAATTTGATGATTTTATCACGCCCGGTGTAGGCCCGCGCCAGCCGCAGCACGCTCATGGTGGCCTCGGTGCCAGAGTTGACAAAGCGCACCTGCTCCGCCGATGGCACCATCTCGCAGACCAGTTCGGCCAGTTCAGTTTCCAGTGCGGTAGGCGCGCCGTAGCTGGTGCCGCGCTCGGCGGCTTCTTTGAGCGCCGCCACCACATCCGGGTTGGCGTGGCCTAAAATCAGCGGCCCCCAGCTCAGCACGTAATCAATGTAGCGGTTGCCGTCGGCGTCCCAAATGTAGGGGCCGCTGCCGCGCTCAATGAACAGCGGCTGGCCGCCCACCGCGCCAAAGGCTCGCGCCGGCGAGTTGACCCCGCCGGGAATAACCTGCTGCGCCGCCGCAAACAGTTTTTCAGAATTCGGATAGCTCATATCTCCTCCCTCTCGCAAGTTTTATTCTGCCAGCCACCGGGCGGCAGCTTTGGCCCAGTAGGTTAGAATCAAGTGCGCGCCGGCCCGTTTGATGGCAGTCAGGCTTTCAAGCGCGGTCCGTTTTTCATCCAGCCAGCCCAGTTTGGCGGCGGCTTTAATCATACTGTATTCGCCGCTCACATTGTAGGCCGCCAGCGGCACATCCGGAAAACGGTCGCGGGCCTCACGGATGATGTCCAGGTAGGGCAGCGCCGGTTTGACCATCATTATATCCGCGCCCTCCTGCAAATCCAGTTCGATTTCACGCATGGCTTCGCGGCGATTAGCCGGGTCCATCTGGTACGATGACCGGTCACCGAACTGGGGCGGGCTGTCGGCGGCATCACGGAAGGGGCCATAAAAGCCGCTGGCGTACTTGGCCGAGTAGCCCATAATGGGCGTGTTGCCAAAGCCCGCACCATCAAGCGCCTGCCGGATGGCGGCTACCTGCCCGTCCATCATGGCGCTGGGGGCCACCACATCGGCGCCGGCCCGCGCATGCGACACGGCCACCTTGCCCAAAATTTCAATGGAGGGGTCGTTCAGGATTTGCCCGTTTTCAATCACACCGCAGTGACCGTGGTCGGTGTACTCACACATGCAAACATCGGTCATGATGACCAGTTCGGGGTCGGCGGCGCGCAGAGCGCGGACGGCCTGCTGCACAATGCCGTCATCGGCAAAATTTTCTTTGCCAATGGGGTCTTTTTCGGCGGGCAGGCCAAACAGCATCACCGCCGGAACACCCAACTCACGCAGTTCTTCCGCCTCGCGGGCCAGCATATCCACCGAAAGCTGGTACACCCCCGGCATCGAGGTAACTTCATTTTGCACCTGCCGCCCGTGCAAAATAAACATCGGGTAAATAAAATCCGCAGGGCTGAGATTGGTTTCGCGGACAAGACGGCGCAGCGTGGGTGTTTGCCGTAACCGGCGCGGTCTGATTGTGGGAAAACCCTGAGATGTGTGATTCATTAGACAACTCCAGAAATGTAATGTTCCAACTGTTTAATCATAAATTCCTGGTGAGAAATAATATTCTTCACCAGGTCGCCAATGGATACAATGCCCACCAGTTTCTCGCCATCAAGCACCGGCAGGTGGCGTACCCGTTTGTCGGTCATCAGCGCCATGCAATCTTCAACGGTTTGTGTTGGCTCAACGTAGCACACCTGGGTGGTCATAATTTTGCCCACTTCAGTGTTCAGCGAAAGTTTATCGCTGAGCGCCACTTTGCGGATGTAATCCCGCTCAGAAATAATGCCCACCAGCTTGCCGCCATCCACCACCGGCAGCGCGCCAATTTTGCGCTCAATGAGCATTTGCAGTACATCGCGCACACAGGCATCCGGCGAAACCGTCCACACGTCTGGCCCTTTGGTCTGAATAATTTGTTTGACTGTGGTCATTGTTCCTCCCCTTTGAGAACGTTCAAAATTCCATCAATAGTATATTTTTTTGCCACCGCGCTCACCGGAACGCCCAACTCCTGCGCTGTGGCCGCGGTTATGGGGCCAATGCACACCACCCGGCTGCCGGCCAGCGCCTCGGCGGGCGAGCGCCCGCCCAAACAGTTCACAAAGCCCTGCACCGTTGATGAACTGGTAAAGGTGACAATTTCGGCGGGCGGCGGCGGCGAGCCGCCGGAAACCGGCACAGTGCGGTAGGCCGGAATTTCATCAACCTGCGCGCCGCGTTCACGCAGGCCGATAGCCAGCGTTTTGCGGGCAATATCGGCGCGGGCCAGCAAAAACCGCTGCCCGGTCACCGGCCCCAGCGCATCAAAGGCCGCCAGCACGCCCTCGGCGGTGTACTCCTGCGGAATCAAATCCGGGGTGATGCTGAAGCGGTGCATGGCTGCCGCGGTAGCCGGGCCAATGGCGGCAATTTGCACCGAAGCCAGACAACGGCTGTCGAGTTGGAGCGCCGCCAGCCGCTCAAAAAACGCGGTCACACCGTTGGTGCTGGTCAGCACCAGCCAGTGGAAGGGCGGCTCACCCGGTGGCACGTTTGCTCCGCGCGCGTGTTGTGCGGTGTAGCGGCAAATCTGCCGGATGGCTTCATCCAGCCGGGCGGTTTCTTCCGCCGGTTGAATTTCGATGGTTGGAAACGGCACAGGTTCTGCGCCCAGATTCCGCAGTTCTGCCATAAAATCGCCGGCCTGATGAATGGGGCGCGTTACCAGCACCCGCTGCCCCAGCAGCGGGAAATTTTCGGGCCGAAACCAGTCCAACTGGTCAGACAGGCCAACCACCCGGCCCAGCACCACAATCGCCGGCGGCTGAATATCTGCTTTTTGCACAGATTGAACCAGCGTGCCCAGCGTGGCCCGGAGCTGCTTTTGCTGGGGGCGGGTTCCGTTCTGCACCACCAGCGCCGGCGTGTTTGCCGCCATTCCGGCCCCGCCAAGTTTCTCAACAATTGCGGCCAGATTGCGCAACGGCATCAAAATGACCAGCGTTTCCATTTGGGCCAGCGCCGTCCAGTTGGGGCGCACGGCCGGGTCTTTTGAATGGACGCCAGACACCACGGCAAAACTTGCCGCGCAATCCCAATCGGTCAGGGGAACTCCGGCGTAGGCCGGCGCCGCAATCGCAGCACTCACACCCGGCACCACCTCTACGCGGAGTCCGGCAGCGCGGGCAGCCACCATTTCCGGCGCAGCTTTGCCGTACACAAACGGGTCGCCGGGGTAGAGGCGAACCACGGTTTTGTGTTTTTGACCCAGTTCAACCAGCAGGCGTTGCACCTCGGCTTGCGGCATTTTGTTGCTTGCCGCCCGGCAGCCCACATCGTGAATTTCGGCATCGGTGCGGGCCTGCTGAAGCAACCGGGCGTGGCCCAGCGCGTCGCCCACAATGGCATCGGCTTGTTGCAACAGCGCCAACCCCTTCACGGTAATCAGGCCAACATCGCCGGGGCCGGCGCCAATCCAGTAAATGGTTCCCTGGTTGGTCATGGGTGATTTCTCAGGAGTCGGGGGTTAGAAGTTGCTGCGCCCCCTGGGCAATGGCCTGCGCGGCCAAATCCTGTCCCAGCGCCAGCGCAGATTCAACCGCCGCTGTGCCGCTGACCCGGATGATGCGCGAGCCATCCGGGCTGGCTACGTTGGCCTGCAGCGCAAGCTGTTCGCCGTCAACCTGGGCCAGCGCCCCCACAGGGATGGAACAACCGCCGCCCAACCCGGCCAGAAACGCCCGTTCGGCAGTGGCGGCAGCGCGGGTGGCGCGGTCATCCAGCGGAGCCAACCAGCGGTCCGTTTCCGGGTCACCGGCTCGGCCCTGCACACCCAGCGCGCCCTGACCGGGCGCGGGCAGCATCAACTCATACGGAATGGGATGGGCATGTTCCAAATCTGTGTGGCCCAGTCGATTCAGGCCGGCCTGGGCCAGCAAAATGGCGTCGTACCCCTGCGCGGGGTCGTCGAGCTTGCGCAGCCGGGTATCCACATTGCCGCGGATATCTTTGATTTTCAAATCGGGCCGGACGGCCAGTAATTGCGCCGCCCGGCGCAAACTGCTGGTGCCAACCACGGCTCCCTGCGGTAAATCTTCAACCCGGCTGGCCTTGCGGCAAACCAGCATATCGTGCGTGGGTGCGCGCAACGGAATAGCCACCACGGTCAGGCCGGGGCTGTCCTCCACCGGCAAATCTTTCAGGCTGTGAACCGCCAGGTCAATTCTATGTTGGCGCAGGGCATCTTCCAGTTCCTGTGTAAACAGCCCTTTGCCGCCAATTTCCGGCAGCGGGTCTTTTCGATTCAGGTCGCCCCGGGTATCCATCAACTGGATGTTAACGGTCAGGTCAGGCCAGGCATCGAGAAGCTGGCGGCGCACCATGTTGGATTGAGTTTGCGCGAGTTGAGATTTTCGGGAGCCAATGGTCAGCGTGTTCATAAATTTCCTTATCAGCTTTTATTTTAACAGGTCGGCAATAACCGATTTTTCTGTACGGAGTTCTTCCAGTGAAATATTGAATTTTTCTTTGGCCCAGTCGCTCATTGGTACGTTTTGCACAATGCTGAAACCGCCGTTGCCGTCGGCGCGGATGGGCACCGAGCAAACCAGCCCCTCATCAATGCCGTAGCTACCGTCAGACACCACGGCGCAGGAGAACCAGTCGCCGGCAGGGGTGGGTTTGCTCATATTTTTCACGTGGTGCAGCGCGGCGTTTGCCGCAGACGCCGCCGAAGAGTGGCCACGGGCCGCAATCACTTCGGCGCCCCGTTTTTGCACTTTGGTAATGAATTCACCCTTCAGCCAGTCATGGTCGCTAATGACCTCGTAGGCCGGTTTGCCGCCGATTTTGGCGTTTTCGGCATCGGGGTACTGGGTGGCGCTGTGGTTGCCCCAAATGGTTACGTTGGTCACATCGTCCATTTTTACGCCGGCTTTGCGGGCCAACTGCGCCGTAGCGCGGTTGTGGTCAAGCTGGGTCATGGCCGCAAAGCGAGACGCGGGCAGGTCTGAATTGTTGGCGGCAATCAGGCAGTTGGTGTTGGCCGGGTTGCCCACCACCAGCACGCGGGCATTGCTGGCGGCTTTGTTCAACGCGTTGCCCTGGCCCACAAAAATGGGGCCGTTTTCCCGGATCAGGTCGCCGCGTTCCATCCCTTTGCCGCGCGGTTTTGAGCCGACCAGCAGCGCCCAGTTCACGCCGTCAAAGGCGGTCTCGGCGTTGTCGGTAATAACCACATCGTCCAGCAGAGAGAAGGCGCAATCGTCCAGTTCCATGACTACGCCTTCCAGGGCGGGCAGAACCGGGGTAATTTCAAGCAAACTCAGAGAAATACGGGTGTCGGGGCCAAAAACCTCGCCAGATGCCAGCCGAAACAGCATGGCGTATCCAATTTGACCGGCTGCGCCGGTAACCGCTACTTTTACAGATTTACTCATTGGTCCATCTCCTTTGATTGGGTAAAATGTGGCAAAAATTAACGGCCTTATGTTACCCCGAAGCGGTAATTTTTGAAAATAGGTTGTGGGTATTTAGAACCACATACCGCCAGTTGCCGCCCCCGTAAAATTGGGGCATAATTTGGCTGTGCCAACCACAGGCACGCCACGGCCGATATTTCCAGCTAACCCAAACCGCTAATATTTTCCAACGAAAGGATGAAAACACGATGAGAAAAGTACGATGGGGAATTTTGAGTACCGCCAAAATTGGCACCGAACAGGTAATTCCGGCTATGCAGCAGGGAGAACTGTGCCAAATTACCGGCATTGCCTCACGCAATCTGGAAAACGCCCGCGCCGAAGCCGCCCGGC
Source organism: Chloroflexota bacterium (assembly GCA_003695455.1). Classification (GTDB taxonomy): domain Bacteria; phylum Chloroflexota; class Anaerolineae; order 4572-78; family J111; genus J095. Next base: position 2,716 of record RFJF01000246.1, on the reverse strand, counting down.
TGGGCATTCCCAAAGCTTACGGCTCTTACGAAGAAATGCTGGCCGACCCTGAAATTGAGGCGGTGTACAATCCGCTGCCCAATCACCTGCACGTGCCGTGGTCCATCAAGGCGCTGGAGGCCGGCAAGCACGTGCTGTGCGAAAAACCCATCGCCCTCACCTCGGCAGAGGGGCAAACGCTGGTAGACGCCGGCAAACAACACCCAAACCTTAAACTGATGGAGGCGTTTATGTACCGCCACCATCCGCAGTGGCAAACTGCCAAACGGATTGTTGGCGAGGGCGGCGTTGGCGAGCTGCGCACCATACACACTTTCTTTTCCTACTTTAACGCTGACCCCAACAACATTCGCAATATGGCCGATATTGGCGGCGGCGGATTGATGGATATTGGCTGCTACGCCATTTCTGTGGCCCGCTTCATCTTTGACGCCGAACCAAACCGCGTGTTTGGCATTGTTGAACTTGACCCCGCCTTCAACACTGACCGGCTGGCTTCGGCGATTCTGGATTTTGGGCGCGGCACATCAACCTTTACCTGCTCTACCCAGATTGCGCCCTACCAGCGGGTCAACATTGTAGGCACCGAGGGCCGGGTTGAAATTGAAATTCCATTTAACGCGCCCAAAACCACGCCCTGCAAAATGTGGCACCAGCGCGGCGATTCCGTTGAGGAAATTTTGATTGAAACGACCAACCAGTACACCGTGCAGGGCGATTTGTTCTCGGCGGCAGTGCTGAACGACACGCCCGTTCCCACGCCCATCGAGGATGCCGTGGCTAATATGAAAGTCATTGAGGCGGTGTTTGAAAGCGCCAAAAAAGGAACGTGGGTATAAACAGGCAACCGGCCTGAACAACATTCTTCCCGCGCGCCTGCCTGAGAGTATGTGTTGCGTGTTGCGTGCCAAAAAACCGGCGTAACACGCAACACACACACCTGGCAGCCACAAATTTGATTCCCGCGTTCCGGCCCGCGTTAAATCAGAGCAACTCCCGCATGGCGGAAATATAGTTGTGCGGAAAGTGGTCTTCAATCCACTCGGTGAACTGGGCCAAAAATCCGGCAGGCGGCGCGCCCGATTGCCCCAACTGGTGAAGCTGACCCACGTGTTTGAACCCCAGCGGAGGAATGGTGGGAACCATATCTTTGTCGTTCACAAAGCGATGGGTGTCCGGCACGTGTTTGTTGTAGAGCGTGGCAAACTCGGTGTTGCCCACCCGCGGCGAGCCAAAGGTGTAGCAGCTTACCTGCTTGCCCGGCACATTCAGTTTGATGTCGAGCGCGGCCAACGTGGCCAGCGCACCGCCCAAACTGTGCCCCACACATACTATTTGCTTTTGCGCGGCGTTTTTGGCGGCTTGCAATACGGCATCCCGCACCGAACTGTACGCCTCAACAAATCCGGTGTGCACGCTGATGTTTGCCGCTCCCGCCGGCGCAAACGGGTAGGCCACCGGCACAAATTTCAAATCGGTGATCCAGTCGGCAGCGCCGGTTTCTTCTGACCCCCTGAAGCCAATGACAAACATTTTGCCAAACGCTTCGCCAAACACGCCCTGCGTGTCTGTACCTTTGTTTTCAAATTTGGCGGTAATGCAAAAATCGCTGTCGCTGCAACTGTTTACGTAGGCTGCCTGGGCCACGGTGGCAAATAACACTGCTTCCTGTTTGTTCATCTGTTACCCCCTGATTTTGAATTTTAATTGTTGATTTGTGTCTCCGGCTGGCCCGGAAACTGCATAAACACGGCCCGGTCTTCCGGCACAATCCAGCCGAAAATCACCTCGCCGGTGCTGACCGTAAATTCGCGACCCGCGCTCACCCCGCCCCGCGCCGGCGATGTCCAGACGGTGCGGTAATCTTTGCCGGGCAACATTTCAATTTGCACTTCGGTGTTGGCATCCAAAATAAATTCTTTGCCGCCGCCATAATTGCCGCCGGCAATGGTGAGCGTGCCAAATTCATTTTCTTTGCTTTTGTTTGATGCCACCAGCAGGGCCATCCCCGGCGGAGCAATTACCTGGCCGGGCACGGGTGTGGCCGGCGGTGCAGGTGTGGGGGCAGCCGTGGGCGCGGGGCCGCCGCCGGTCACCAGTTCATCGAACATTTCCGTGTTGGTAACGCCGTCTTCCGGCACTACCCACATCACTATAATTTTACCGGGCGGGGCGTCAAAATCTGCGCCGCGTGTAAAATTGTTCCACGGCGCACTCCACAGGGCGCGGTAAAAATCCGGCTCCAGCACCATTTCTACTTTGCCGCCGGCGGGCGGGTCAATCTCTTTTCCGCCGCCCACCGATTTTCCACCCGATAGCGTGAGCCGGGCCGGCTGGTTAATCTGGCTTCGATTTTCAACAATCAGCAGTGTTTGGCCGGCGGGCGCGCGCCGAACGGTGGTGGGCTGCGCCGCCGGAGTTGGCGTAGGCGTGACCGTAGGCGCAGTTGTGGCAGTGGGAGCAACCGTGGCGGGCAGGGGAACGGCAGCCACCGGCACGCCGGCAACGTTCTGCGCCGTGCCAAAATCGGCGGCGCTCGATATCCAGCCCCGGTTATCGGGCGCGCCGGGGTATTCAATTTGCCACCACAACCCCTGATTGGCGGTGGCCTGCCCCACAATGGGCAGTTGCTCACCCTGCCGAACCTGGCCCACAACGCCGTATTGGGTGCCGGGGCCGCTGCGCACGTTGAGCAGCGCAGTAGTCACTGTAAAGG